>WQWL01000019.1 GCA_009785345.1 Oscillospiraceae bacterium | reverse complement strand
CGATACATATGCTTTACCCCCAAAATCGCTAGATATTGACGCTTGTACTGGAGTTATTGTAACACATAATGTCCATTCTATCCAGGGTTTTCAGCACTTTCGGGGTTTTACCGCAGACCCTAACTATTTATGATATCTGTTATCCGCACACCGTAGTTGTCACCAACAACAACAACCTCACCACGTGCAATTAATTCACCATTTACCATAACCTCTACAGGATCGCCGGAAATCTTATCCAGAACCACAATCGTACCTAACTCAAATTCAAGAATCTCACTGATGTCCCTCTTCGCTTTTCCAAGTTCGACAGATACCTGAATAGGAGTATTATGAGTAATTTTTATATTTTGGCGCTCGTCGTCAGTCGACCCGTTATCGGTGTCAAATGATCGGAAATGAGCTGGACGTACATCTACGACACGACCTTGCTCTGCTGTTGATGGTTGTGACATACTATTCACCCCCTAGAACTTCGACAATCTGCATTGCATATTTGTTATCATATGTTCCTGCAGACGCACGAAATTTTGGAATGTCTTGTACATTGATGGTAAGAGGTTCATCTACTGTATGATTAAGCTTTATAACATCACCAACTTGTAGACTAATTATATCATCTATAGTTGCAGGTGTAGATTTAAAGTAAGCTGTTAGAGGCATCGGCGCATGCACACCGCTTGAAATCCACACGGAAGTATCCATTTGTTGCGCAACAGGCTCAATTGCTGTATGAGGTATACAAATACTCATCAGCCCACTTTCTTCGCCCATTGTTACGTTTATAATTACAACAACTACCGGCTCGTTAGGTGCAGTTATCTGTGCAAATTGAGGACTTGTTTCAATTCTATCAATTTGCATAGAAAGCTCAATCACCTTACCCCATGCCTCATCAAATACAACACATTGTTGACGAAGTATTCGCTCAACTAGCGCAAGTTCAATTTCGGTAAATTGCTTTGTATTTTCTCCGGTTGTAACGCCTCCGAACATGCGGCTTATGAGCATGTATGCAAACTCCGGTGACATTTGGACCAATAAGGACCCATACATCGGTGGAGCTCCTGTTACTGCAAGAATAACCGGAGTCGGCAATGAATTGTCGAACTCACTGTATATAACTTCTTCAATCGAGAGTATTTCACACTCACATGATACGCGTAATATGCTCGATAAATTATTGGACAAAAGTTGACTATATGTTTCAAAAACCACACTAAATGTACGAATCTGCTCTTTTGGAAATCTATTTGCGGTTCTGAAATCATAATCTTTGATCTTCATCCCGGAAGTTCCTGCTAATGAGTCCGTCACAAATTCTTCGTCACCGGTCATGAGCGCACTTAATAACTCATCAATTTCCGATTGTGATAATATCTCAGACAACCTGCACCCACTCCTTTGTCGATTTTCGACAACAAATTTAATCTTTAATAGTACCATTTCATTAAACAGGAATTGAGCAAAATTGTCAAGTGTTTAGGGGGCGACCTTTGCTCCTATAACAATTACTGGTTACTAACCACATATTGTCCGAAACCCACCCCGCGATCTTGCTTGATCGAGAGTGGGTTGTTTATGCTGTTTTCAATACCTGTCGCCGGAAGACCACCACCGCCAGTCGCTGGAGGTGTCGGTGCACTTGGCGACGTTACTACTTCTTGTGCTTCACGCAAGGACCACACCGCATACAACGTTATATCGTCCCATACATCTTAACTTATACGACTCACAAGTTGTTCTAGCTTGTTTGTCACTTGAGTCAACTCATCCGTTGAACTTTCTATTTGTGAAGCATGGCTTGCATCAAGACTACGAACTTCCTCAAACACTCGCTTTATGTTATCAACATTACTGCGTCGGATTTCATTCACGTCGTCTAAAAAATTGCTTACGCTATTAAGTCGTGCTCTAATACTTAAACGAGGAAATGTTACTTCTGCTAAATGTGAAACACCCCAACGAGTCCAGTCTAACCACGATTTATCTCTAAATCTTGAATTCTCAGCTGATCTAATAAGTTCATCTTTTGTTTGCTCGGAAAAGTCACGTATAGTTGCACCGAACAAATGGTTAAAAAAGCGAGCATAATCACCAACCCCTTCAAGTATATTTAGAGATTGATTGCCTAATACCATTGTTGTTAAAAGCATTGTGATAGTAGGATTTTCCACACTATCAAAGTAAATAGAACCGGCCAGTACAGTCATCGCATGTCTGTAACGCACATATGCAGCAGGATCAGTCTCTTGAAGGTAAATTAAAAACTCTCTCAGGTAATCAAAAATCAATAATGCACCTTGTGGTCCAAAACGATTTAATAGTCTATTACGCATATAGTCATCATTTCCCATAAATGATATAAGTAATTCACCCATTACACTCATTATGTAACGCTGCTCACCCGGCGATGCATTTTCAAGTAAATAAAGAGTAAAGCGATTGAGCATTTCCATTACAGGATGTTGTAAGTCAGTTCCATAATTAGCAAACGTTAACGACAGGATGTAGCCATTCTCGTCCATCATAAATCCGGTATTGGGGGAATGGTGATTTTTAAAGTTCTGTACATTTGGGTTCGCAAAAAAGTTGATATCTACTCCAATTTGTTGAAGCAGAATATTTATAAAGTCTAAATCATTTGCATAGAGTGTTACTATATCAGCACGCTGATTTAGTAAGTCTTCAAAATGTCTATGAAAAGCATTAGAAAACCCCGGTGTGTCAAATCCAACAACATTTACCACTCTCTCATCTTGGATGCCTACAAAAACTGCTGTATTTGCTCCTTTTGAGTGTCCTGACAACGTCAACGAGCTAAACTCCGTAAGCCCCGCAACCCACTCCTGTGCAGCAAGTTGGCATTGAGTGGCTATCATTGTTAAAAGCTGAGCATTATCTCGCCATTGGTTTTCTCCCGTTCCACGAAACACTACATTTCCATGATACCGATTCGCCGGATCGACAAATACAACCGAAACTGCGTCGGTTATTTGGTCATGGCGTGGGTGGTGGACCTCAAGATTTCGTAGTCTTTCACAGTTTTGGACTAGGTTGATGATATTATCCCATTCATCTCTCGTCATCGCTGCTGGATAAACTCTTCGACTATTACGACCACTACCAATAACCTCAACATTACCAGCATCCACGTACCAGTTGATATCTTCCAGAATTTCGCCGACTGTTTGAGGACCGGTTTCTTCATTCAATCCTGCAGGTCCAAATTCGTGTAGATAAATAATATTATTTAATGCTAATAATTCCTCATCTGTTAGTTGGATTGGTTCACTCATTATCATTCTCCTCTCCAGGTCGATTCGCCCAAATTGTTCTACTGTGAGCTGCTATAACTACTCCGTCTGGTATTGGGTCATTGATGTTTTCACGTGTTCTATTATTAAAAAAAAGTTGCTCTAGACTGGCTACGACTAAGCGAGAGTTTACATCCTCATCACTCCACCTGTCTAAAAATGCTTCTGCCACCGTCTCAAACTCTTCAATACTTTCAAATTGCTCAGAAACACTAACTGAAACTTGAATCAATCCGGTTTCTCGTCCTGCTAAGTCTCTTGCAGAACTGTCTCTATTGAAATCAGCAGGCAATGATGGAGGAAACATCCTCACAAACACCTTTACATCGTCAAAAAACTCTTCCGCTACTTCGGCAATCCATTCCTCTAACTCTTCACGCATAAATAGTCCGGCAAGGTTATCCATAAAACGTGCATTTCCATAACTATCAGTCCCTCCACTGACCCTGAATGTATGAGTCTCTCGTGTGCCGTCAACTAAGTATGCATACATATGGTTACTTGGAGATAAAAGCCCTCTTCCGTAATGTGTAGCAATCACGTTGAAATCTCTACGGTTTCTCAAACCGTATTTACGCTCGATATGCGTAACAAACCTTTGCGTTGGACCCATATCTCGCATTTCCCGTCGTGTAATATATTGATATTCTTCTGTATGGTCAGGATTGGCAATCATACACGACACACTAAAAATAGCGAGTAGAGTCATGAGGATTATGAAAACAATGCACTTAATTCTCAGTTTCATTTTGATTTCCTTCTAACACCCTATCAATATTGAATGTGTGTCCTGCAACATGATTGAAAACGAACAATGAATCATCAGAACCTAAACGCTGGATGGTTAGTGCACCCGGTGCTTCTATCTCATCTGTAATCCCATCTAACTGTTGACCTAAAAAAGTCAAATAAATCGTGAATATTTCATGCCCTTCTTCACCATAATCAAGCTCTCCGTTATGTCTCATAGCTCCTGCTGAAAACGTATACGTTCCCCAAAAAAAGTTGTCGTCCAAATATTCTCGTGCTTCAAACCACCTAAATTCATCATATGTAAATTCAAAATATCCACCATATGGACGATCTGCAATCCAATTACCAACTATTGGATTTTCCAATAGCTCGTCGTCAGCCTGATCATTTATCAGTTCTTCTTGTGTATTCTCTTGTTCATCCAAAGCAGATTCTAAGCCCCCAACAACATTTTCCAGAGCTGGAGTGATTAGTTCATCTCGCAAAACATCACAGGCAGAGAGCAACACTGAAAATAAAATTGACACACATATTATGCACACTACTAGAGATTTATCCCATAGTTTCATTAGCTATTCCTCCACAGACCGGTTTGGCCAAATTGTTCTGCTTTGTGTTGTTATAACCATTCCTTCAGATAGTGGCTCGTGATGATTTTCGCGTGCTCTATTTTCAAAAGCAACTTGTTCTAAACAAACTACTGATAGGCTCGTATTCACTTTCTCGTCACCCCACCTCTCAAAAAACTGCTTCGTAGCTGCTTCAAATTCTTTGGCACTGCCAATCTTTTCGGTTACACAAATAGACACGTGAATTAGTGCAGTTTCACGTCCCTTCAAATCTTGTGCTGAGCTGTTGCGATTAAAATCATCAGGTAATGCAGGAGGAAATGATCTTATAAATACCTTTACTTCGCCAAAAAACTCTCTTGCAATATCGGCAATCCACACTTCTAATTCATCACGCATAAATAATCCAGCAAGATTATCTGAACATAAAATATCACTTTCCCCGTCATCGACTACACTTCTAACAGAAAAACCTTTCGTTTCTGGTGCACCGTCAGCTAAATATGCATACATACGGTCAGAAGGATTTCCAAAATCACCATGATGTACGGCAATTATTTTGAAATCTTTCTGGCTCATTCCATATTTGCGTTCAATATGCGCAACAAACCGATCTTGCAAATCCATATCACACATTTCCATGCGAGTTATATATTGATTAAACTCACGATTGAACATTTCTTCAGTGCGTTTTGGAACTTCCATAAAAATAATACCTCCAAAATGAAAATACGCACACTCGGTGCAAAAATGAAATAAATTAGATTATGTTGCATCATATTCATTTTATATTAATCACCCCAGGCTGAGTTCGTAGCACTGCATGTATACATACACCGTACGCCAATCCCTGTAAACGCGAGGTTTGAATGAAGCTCTTGGAGTTCTCGCATATGTTCACTTCTTCTGTGGTCAAGTTCGGCAAAATCTATACCCGCATATTCTATAGCATATCGTGTGCGCCCTACCAAATCCACTAGTTTTTGCTCAATTTTGTTTAATTCAGCATAGGCGAGATTTATTGCTTCAAAACTGCGCCCATAGCTTTTAGTCATTAACTCAGAACCTAGTGTGTTGACGTAAGGTGACCCATTCATAACTCGTTCTTCAAGTGCTTTGAAGTTAAACAGTTCCATCTCTAATGAACTAAATTGTATTGTAAGCATGCCGTGACTACTCATTTCACAAAACTCTCCTTATAACTTATCTATGATATATTATCTGCACTATTGACATTACTTACGAAATTTCGGATCTTACTATCAAACTTATTACGCACGTCATCAATTTCGCTAGCAAGAGGAAGCGATTCATAACAAAACTCAGCTAAACTATCACTTAGCTGCCCATCAGAAATCGCTTCGGCTGAAATATTCGTAAGTATATTTGTGTAATCTCTCATGCAGCGTGACAAAAATCTTGCATAATCATTTAAGTCTCTGCGAGCACGCTGAAATTCACCATCAACAACAATGACACACTCATCTGTAAGACCACTTAGTCTAAAATCACCCATAACTACATCCTTTCCATGCTCATAGCTTGATTAAGTTCCCATCTCAGGTTCGTGAGGCGTGCCTCCATATTTGCTATATTACTACGCTCAATATCGATGGCATTTTCCAAGCTCGTTCTTTCACGTGAAATTTCAGCTAATAACTCATCAAGTTCGCGACTGACACTGCAATACGTCGCTCCAGTCAACGCATCACTCATCACATCAATATGACGTCCTATAATTACCGAATTTTGACTCAGCGCAGACAAGCCGTTTATTTCCGAACGTTGCAGATGAATTTCTTCATCAAAGCTCTCGCAATACTTATTACAGTGTCCAGAAAGTGTATTTAAGGTAACTAAATCTGCCTCAAGACGCTGCAGTTCGCTTCGTGCAGACACTAAATTTGTCTGCACACTACTAATATCATTACTAATCTGTGCTGTTGTTCGCATATTTCTTTGCATAGTCTGTTACTCATCCATATTCATAAAATTACTTGTGGCAGTGTTGTAATGACCAGAGGAGGCAACTGTATTGGCACTCGACTAAAACCGGCGGTCACTCCAGGGCTAAATACGGCATCGGCTTCCAAATGTGGAAGACGGCGTACCGGCGGTCGCGCTATCGCGGGCAGACTACCCACTGATGACGATACTACTGTATTGGCTGCACCCATTGTCTCTTCGCATGTTCGTAAATACTGACGCGCCGGAGCTCCGGAATACCCTTGCATCGTCTGCCCTCCTAAATAAAATTAAAATAAATTTTGATTGTGAAACTCAAAAAATTGTGTTCATTATGTATTTGCGAATTGTCTTTTTACATTATTTCCTCTCTACTGAGCTATTCCGAATATACAGAACTTTGATTATGCACCCTAACTCTGCGTACGCTGTTCTGAAAAGCACTCTGCGACAGTCTCTCCGAGTTTTTCAGTAAAAGGGATTCCACAAAATAGCTGTTTTCAACTTCAATATGCACGGTATTTATATCAATTAGTTGAAAATCACTATGATTTCCCCCCTGTGTTGTAACACGATAAAAGAATTCCAACAAATAATCATCAGAAATAATAGGATCTACTAGAAAGTTAATTATGTATAAAGCATTTTCATTTAATACATTTCTCTCAATAGAAGTTATCACAATGTGAAAGTCAATACGGTTTCCATCTTTTAATCCGCGAATTTCTATCATTTCTCCGACTTCATATATCCTACTCTGTTGTTCATAAATATCTATTGCGTATTCCAAAATTTCCAAAAATTTTTCCTCGTTAATATAGTACACATTTCTATACAAAACTATAACTTGACTATTTTTTACGTCAGTCTGAAAAATCGTAACATCCTCTGAGTCCTGAATCACAAAATTCGTTGACCAAAACAAATAACTTAAAACGCCATCATATTCACGTATCGCCGTATCCAGTGCAACAAACCCCATTGGCACTTCACGCACCCTTTCAGGGAGATATCTATCTGATATTCCTCTATAGCGCATCTCTTCATCACTCCTCATACAAGACACTAAGCCTATTATCAACAACATAAATAACAACATAAATATTATTATCTTACCATATAACGATAATGTTTTTTTCATGCGTTGCAAATCATTGAACATATCTTCACTCCATTCTCATCGCATTTACATCAGTATTTAAATTTCTATGGTTTTCATGGTATTTTTATCCTACACACTCATTTATTAGCCAAGGTGTACTTGGCAAGCGATCCCCCATGCCTGGCCAAATCTGCCAATTACCCGTTTCCCATGCTTGCAACAGCATAGTTATATCACGTTCTTGCACAAGCATTCCGAACGCATTCATAATACTTTCAAATCCTTCGCTATTTTCAAATCTTGATGCATCAGCAATACCAAGTGCATGTCCAAACTCATGAGCTGATACCCACATAAACTGCGATAACGAGTAGGGCTGAGTAGTTTCACTTCGTAAGTCTCCTCTAAACATTGTTATAGTACCACGATTAGAGTTAGACCAATTGTTTGCTGCCCCACCTATAACTCTCAGATTTGAAACGCCGTACCCATTACGAATATTTACCTGAATTCCATCACTAGCAGTCATTGCACGTCTTGCATATACAGTTACTTGATAATTCCCAAAATTGCCACTCCAATGTTCTTCAACACCCTGAAGAAATATCTGAGCATATGTAAGATTACTTTCATCACCAGTCCAAATGTTGTCGGGAATCCTGTCTCTATTGAAGATTACGCCCGCAGTCGGAAAATAAAAATATGCCTCAATTATAATATTATTTCCTGTTTGAGATATAGTAACTCCATTGTCATTCCTTGGAGAACGCACAACAGGTTCAACTTTGCCTGTTGTGGTCACTCTGAACGCTGAACTATCTGCAGTTACCACAGTTTGACCACTAGCCCTCAGGTCATAGACCACTCTCCCAGGGCTAGTACTTTCAATAAAAACACCAGACGGCGTTGCGTCACTACCTGGTGGAACATTCACGAATTGCAACGCCACATCTCTATTTGAAGTATACACAAATTGTCTTGCACACTGGTCATATACAATGTATATCTGCCCATCGGGGTCAATATACTTTAAGGGGTTTCCGCCACAATATGCGTACCAATTATTACCTTGTTTGACGATATCCTCACCACTAAATCTGCCAATACTAGGCAGGTACTCCCTCGCTTGAGCAAAATACGTACCTGCAATGCTGTCCGCTATATAGCCAGTATATCCGAATGGCTGCACTGCGCCTTGATTGCCATAAAGGTCATCACCAAACTCACCATAGCCATAACTGCCTATAGTATTGCCTGTGCTGTCAATATATCGTAGCGGACTACCAAGCTCATCTTGCAAGTATGCGTTATCATCTGCAAAAGCGATATTATGACCCCATGTGTAGCATTGTGTCTGTTTATCATCGCTCATCTGTAAGAGGTTATGATATTGCTTCGTAAGGTCAAGTACATAATTGATGTTTTTCGTAGGATTGAGATTATCCGTCACATGCTTGCCTACTCTAAAACCAAAACTATTGTAATCATAGCTTGCACTCTGTCCTGCCGAGTTTGTTGCTTTAGTTAATCTGTTTAGCGCACCAAACTCATAGGAGTTCTTAACCTTGCCATTTTCAAGTATCTGTGTCAGGTTGCCGCGCTTGTCATAGTTGAAGTGTTGCTCAATACCGATTGTATTGTTTGTGGATATCAATTGATTGAGCGCGTTGTATGTGTAGTTTGTCTTAACATTGTTGTCTATCATTTGGCTGCGATTTCCAAACTCATCATAGTCGAATGATTTTATCTGCTGTCCGTCTTTGTGCACTTTTGTAAGACGTGATAGCGCATCGTATGAGTAACTGTAGTTACCACTCTCTTCCTCCAAGCCACGTCTGTATTTTTCAATACTTGACTTGTTAATCATATTATCATAAGAGTATGTGTATCTGTCGAGAATACCATCTTTATCGCTATGAGCAAGCTCAGAGAGTAGGCCCATGTCGTTGTACATATATTTCGTGCTGACTCCACTTGAGAATGTCTTGTCGCTTAACCTACCATTATTATCATAAAGATAATCAACCTTGTTATTACCATCAATTAGTGTTTTCAGACGCAATAAATCATCATAAATATATTCGGCAACTTTGCCATCAGGGTACTTTATACTCCTTTGTTCGCCTTCTGTGCCGAATGTATACTCCACTTCATTGCCATTATGGTCTCTAACTTTCTTTGCTCTGCCAAGCTCATCTACATCAATTGATGTTATGCCAAGCCAATCTCTTATCTCAGTTAGCTGTTTTAGTGGATTATATGATAACTTTACCGTGTTGCCGTCCGCATAAACAACCTCTTCAAGCTGATTTGTTATGTTGTAAGCATACTTCGTCAAGAATCCGTCTTTGTCGAGTTTACTTGTAACATTGCCTAATTCATCATACGTATACTTTTCTATATTACCAAGAGCATCTGTTATCTTTTCAACTTGACCAATTTCATCCCAATCATATTTGGTAATACGAAGTTTTGAATTTTGCTTGTTTATCTCCATAGCTTCGCTTAACTCTGCAAACTGTTTAACTTCTACCAAATTGCCAAGCCTGTCATAATCATATTCAGATTTATTGCCGAGAGGGTCAATTACAGAAATCAAATTGCCAGCTGGGGAGTATATGTATCTCGTTGTATTACTATTTGCGTCTGTTATGCTCGTGACATTACCCACAGCATCATAGGTATGTGTTTTAATCTGTCCTGTACTACTACTGATTTTCGTTATTTGATTTAAACAGTTATATTCATAACTGAGAGTGTATCCATCCTGCGATTCTTTAGAAATGATATTCTTGTTTGCATCATATGTATATTTCTCACTTTTGCCATCAGGTTGCGTGACACTCGCCAATAGCCCTCCTGGAAGATATTCATACTCAACTGTTCGACCGATGGAACCAGTCACGGTAGCAATTTGACCAAGTGCGTTGTATGTATATTTTAGCTTTCTACCTGTCGGGTCTATTTCACTCGTCTTCTGCCCCATTTTATCATATATGAAGTTGGTCTCATAACCCATTGCGTCAGTGACTCTTGTTACTTGACCCATACAGTCATAATTAGCAGTCATCTTTGCACCATCAGGCTCAGTCACTTCTGTTAGTCTGTTAAGTGAATCGTATGATAAAGTAACCTCTTCACCTTTAGCACCATATACTTTTGTCCTGTTGCCATTAGGGTCATATTCAAAGCGTACTTCTGTGCCTTTGGCATTGATTACTTTCTCTAGTCTGTTTAGCTTATTATACTCAAAAACTGTCTCGTTACCATTTGCATCAATCTGTTTCGATACGTTCCACATCAAATCATACTCAAGTATGGTTTCGTTACCCTCTTGGTCAACCATTCTACAAGGCTTACCCATGTTGTTGTATTCTTGCGTTATGGTGCTTTCATCGAAGTCAACCATACTGGTTACTTTACCATTTGCATTGTATTCAAATGTTTGCTTCTTACCATCGGCATTGGTTACCTTTGATATATCTCCCGTAGCATTGTATTCAAATTTAGTTCTGTTGCTATTACCATCAGTTGTAGCTATAGGTCGGTTGAGTTTATCATACTCATACATTGTTACTGCACCAAGTGCATCAGTTATGGCAACAATGTTTCCACACTCGTCGTATTCCATCATTGTTACAGACTCATCCGGAGCTATCACCTTAACAGGTTGTCCTTTGCCATCATATTCAATCTTTGATATGCGTTCTAATGCATCTTTGACCTCGATTACGTTGCCGTTATCATCACAGCATAACTTCGCCATAATATCATCTTCACGGCTTACTTGTACTAAGTCAGAGCCATTGTACTCAAGTTTTGTCTTGTAACCCAGAGCATCTGTAATTTTAAACATTTGACCATATTCATCATATTCAAATGTAGTCTCATTCCCATTACGATCTATATGTTTAGTGCGCTTGTTTTGATCATTGTATTCAAAACGCTCTTCACTATCTGAGTAGATGGTACGTATAGTACGATACTTGCTATCACGCTCATACTTTATCTCATTACCATTTTGCTCTGTAGTAGTCGTTATTTCATTCTCATAGTTAACCGAACTCTCACCGCCATCAGCAAAACTCTGACCAACCAATCTGCCATTACCATCATATTTGTTCTTGATTACCTCTACACCAAGAGGATTGATTATCGTTGATAGATTACCGTATGAATCATAGCCATATTTATGCTCTGCTCCCGATGGATGTACAACCTTGCTTAGTAATACGCCCGAATATTCGAGTTTAACTTCCCGACCTGTATGGTCTGATACATTCATTATGCGATTATTTTTGTCATATAAAAATTTCAAGCTACCACCTAGGGTGGATACCTTAGATAATAACGTGTCTTTATAGTCAAGTGTAACTGCGTTGTCATTTGCATCACAGATACTTTGTAATAATCCAATCTTGTCGAACTTATGAACTTCGTTGGTGCTTGTAGAAAGCTCCCAACCATTGTCAGTTTTCTGCAAACTATAGTCACTTTCTAGTGGAGAGATATATCCATCTTCCTTTGAACAGTTATACGTCTCAACACGACCATCGCCAAATATTACATGAACTGCACTTTCTTTATCTTCTAAACGTATATTATAATTATGTGTCCAGCCTGCACCAACTACACCTTCAGTCCCACCAATGCTGTTATAAAAGCGTCTGAACTCAAGAAGGAAGCGTCCAGGTATTGTTATGTCTTCTTTATTGTAGATGAAGTTGCCTGTACTCATGTTGACAGGGTCTAAGCCGAATAAACAAAAATTGTTTACACCCGCTAGTGCAAGCATAGCTCTAAAGAACAACAAGGACAATAACTCTTGATCTGCTGGTGACATCTGACTTTTTACATCCAGTAATCCACTCCAGTCGATTATACCCGCATTTGGACAGAAACTGCTCATTATCGCTTCAAACTGCATTGCAAGCTGTTGCATATCTCCTGCAAGTTGTTGGAACTCTCCTGCAAAATGTGCATCGCAATCTATACATTCTTTCACATAGTGCTCAAATCTTCGCCGTGTAAATAATATGTCTTGTGCAAGGTTATCTGCTCCTTGATCTAAACGCATAGCTTCTGCACGATACACTTGTGCTTCACTCTGCAAACTGTTTATATTGCTCGTCAATTGATTCATTGTATTAGTACGTGCCCGTGCTTGCGCCGTAGTTTGATTCGGAGGAGTTGGTTGATTACGCATACGATTTAGTTGCCAACGTAAATTGTCTGCCTGGGTGTCGCAGTGATCGGCATGAGTGCGTGCACGCTGTGCATAATTACGCATATCTTCACTTACATTTTGCAGGATTGCTTCATTGGCAACCCGGTATGAGTCCGCAACTGAAGGTTGCATTTCAAAACCTTCACCACCACCACCGATGCCTAGCATTGCTGCTGACTGACGGTTCGTTATTGCTCCGGCTCGGGATAGTAAATCCCTTAACTGTGGCATTAACATTCTAAGCATTTGTGTTACAAGATGTACTTGTGTACTTGTTTGCGGCATGCGGAGGTTTGTTGTCACTGCATTATCTATCGCATTATATATCTGATCCAGTTGCCCGGTTATTTCCTCACCAAACGTTATGTGCGTAAGTGCTGCACTGTTGTAATGACCAGAGGAGGCAACTATATTGGCACTCGACTCAAAACCGGCAGTCACTCCAGGTCTAAATACGGCATCGGCTTCCAAATGCGGAAGACGACGCAGCGGCGGTCGCGCTATCGCTGGCAGTCTACCCGCTGATGACGATACTACTGCATTGGCTGCATCCATTGCCTCTTCGCATGTTCGTAAATACTGACGCGCCGGAGCGCCGGAATACCCTTGCATCGTCTGCCCTCCTAAATAAAAGTAAATAAATTTTGATTTATACTCGCTGCAATACGACTCTCGAGTAACATGTCTGCAAACCCAATAGGCATATCAGTTGCGAATTAATGGTCCATTATAAATCTTCTGCTTTGCGATTGGTCTAAAGATGCTGTTGTTTGAGCCGCATTTCTAATAAAAGCACCTATATTGTGCGTTGTTGCACATGCTGCTTCAACAGCCCGTCTTGCGAAGTCGTTGAATTGCAACGTGCTAAATCTAGCCGCCCCATCAAGTCCACCTTGATGGGTAATTGATTGTGATCTGTAATTTGTAGTCGATTGCTCGGCAGCATTTGTTGAATTAGAAATAGCTCCGCTTTGCGATTGAATACCCGAATTATTTACAAATATTTCTGACATTGTTATTTCTCCTTTACAAACCTATGCAAAATCCGTACCCACAAAGTGGACTTTGTTGGATACGGATTATATATATTGTACAAATTGTTGTAATTATACAACACTGCCATTCCCTGTAGCTCTATTTTCCTAATGTAGCTTTCTGATTCTTCTTTTTACTTATCACAAGCCATATTACAACGCCTGTAATTACTAATACCGTAAGTGACAATAATACCACCCATAATGTCACGCTGCTTTCAATACCTGTTGCCGGAAGAGCACCAGCCGGAGGAGGTGTCGGTGCACTTGGCGGAGTTACTGCATCTTGTGCTTCACGCAAGGACCATACCGCATATAACGTTATATCATCCCATACATCTTCTCCCGCTGTTGATTGAGGTACTACAAATGACCCTTGCAGTTGATCTGCAACTAAGCCTGGAAGATAAGAATTATATTCATCCCAATCTTCGCCCACAAAGACAAACCAACCTTCAAATATATAAACATTATCACCCGGTAGTGCATTCATATCTATTGCACGAGAACCTGTCAAGTAAAAAGTCTCGTTGACTTCGTAAATATATCCTAAAGGATAGTTAGACATCATAGGACTTATTACGATTTCATCAACATTGTCGTTGTCTATCACATAGTAAATGCGAATATTGCGATATTCCGGCTCAATTGGTGGGGGTTGAATTGGAACAACGGGCGTTCTGATGTCGTGATTATTGAACGCATGTGAAATACCAGTGTCACTTCCTGTCCATGTTCCTGGGTTGATTCTGCCGTTCGCATTAATATTGTGAACATTATTTAGCGCATCGTTTATACGAAGCCCCGTTGCAGCAATATTGTTTGAAAGCACGACCGCCGGAGCTATGGTTAGGTTGAGTAAAGCCTCTTCGTTTGTCCAGGCGATTCCACCGCCTCCATGCACAAGTGCATTAGTACCATTTGCTCTATTACCGCTTATTGTACCTGCATATAAAGTAACCGTACCACCACTAATGCTTATGCCGCCGCCGGAGCTAACAGAATTATTATTGCTTATTGAACCATTGTGCATTGTAAATGTGCCTGAATTGAATACACCACCAGCACCACCGAGACCAAGGTTTTCGCTAATTGTGCCACCATACATTGTAAAAGTGCCTGAATTGGATACACCGGCACTAGAGTTGTTCGATATAGTTCCATTGTACATGACGAATGTAGAACCGCTGATTGCATTGGCCACACCGACTCCTCTGGTATTTCCGCTGATCTCGCCACCTCTCATAATGATTGAACCACCACTAAAGTTACTGATACCGGCACCGGCCATTGCGTCATTGCCGGAAATCAGACCATTGTTCATAGTAAATGATGCATGGTTAGTATTATTATGTATACCACCGCCCTGAGTTGCTGTATTACCGCTTATTTCACCGCCGTTCATAGTGGAAAAACCCATATTCCATAATCCACCACCTTCAGCCGCGGCATTATCACTTATGGTTCCGCCATTCATAATGAAAGTACCAGTAAAGTTATATACTCCACCGCCTCCACCATTGGGTCGATATACTCTATTTCCATTGATAGTACCATTATTAATAGTAAAACTTCCCGTATTAGCTACTCCACCACCACGTAATTCAGCAATATTACCGCTAATTATTCCGCTTTCCATAACAAGAGTACCTACAGTGGTGTTGGATATACCACCACCGAGATTAGCAGTAGTAGTATTGTTGCTAATCACACCACCGCGTATTGTAAAGTGTCCACTATTACTTACACCGCCCCCACTAATATTGGCTCTGTTTCCGGTGATTGTGCTACCATCTTCCATATATAGGCGACCACCACTACTTACAGTGATTCCTCCGTGATTATTTGTGTTTCCGACAACACCACTGAGCGTAATATTCTCTAAAATTAATGTACCTGCTACAGTAAAGTGACGATTTGAAGTTGGTTGGGTTAATGTGCCTCCACCTGTGATTGTGACAGTTCTATTTATAGGAATAGTCGGTAGCCCATCCTCCATATTAATATTTCCTGCAATATTTACCATATAGGACCCATTGGTTGACATGTTTGAAAATGCGCTCTGTAGTTGAACCCAATCGCTAGCTGTGAATGTATTAAGTGGCATAATCTCAATGTAGTACTCTTCAAATCCACAAGCACACTCACAAATGCAATCATAATAATAGCCATGCTCACACACGCATTCGCAAAGCTCTTCCTGCTCGCACTCATGTAAACAATCACATTCAAGGTCCTCAAATAAATTGTACGATCCATAGCTATTATCACACTCAAAAGTTTTCTCGTCGGATAACTCTGTATTTTTCACTTCTAACAAAGCTATGTCCATTTCATTAGCACTAGCTAAAACTGTATCTACAATACTCCCGCTTAACAATTCATAACCTGTGCCTTCATCTATAAATGCGACCGCCATTGGTGTAAGCGATAACAGTATCGTCAATATTGTTATCAACGCAATTATTCTTCTCTTTGTAGTCCTCATTATGTATCTCCTGTTCATATTAATATTTGAGAATGATCCACGCTTGTTCTTCGTTAGATTTAATTCCTATATCTCTCTATAACTTTGACTCAGCTTTCATTTTCTTAACATATTCTATTACAGTCAGCGTCACAGCCAATATTACAAGAATAGCCAGAATAATAAGCGCAAGCAACAGTAAAAAGTCAAGCAAATTAGATGTAGTCACTATGTCTGTCCTTATTTCTGCACGCACTACTGGTGTCATGAACTCAAATGGCGCAATCGTAAAATTAACCAGTTCTTGATTTATGCCCGCCGCTGTGCGACTCTCCGGTAGCATACCAGTAAAACTGGAGAGTCTCTCATATGTGTCCTGACCACTACCGTGTGCAACGTTGTAAAACTCATATATGGTGGCTTGCAAATCCGTTCTTACGTCGTATTCAGATTCAAGTGCGGATGTGCGTAAATAATTAAGATATTCGATATACTCTGAGCGAACATCAAAGAGCATGAATATGTTCTCCATGAATTGAAAAGATAAGTCTGCACGGATAAAGTCAAGATATGAAGAATAAGCAGCCAACATAACACCAACTTCTTCCGAAAGTTCGTCTGGCATGAAATCTCCTACATTGAATCGTTGCAATAAATAATTTATTTCATGAATGCCAGCCAGAATTTCATGCGGATCCGGCGGCAATTCATCTTCTTCCTCAGGTCTTGTTGGCGGTTCATAGTCTTCATCCTCATCGTTCCATTCTGGTGGCACTTCTCGCCTGTTTGCTTGCTCTACATCACCATCAAGCGTGGGCGGTGGTGGCATATCTTCATCAACTTCGCTTAATGAAAACGTGATTCCATCAGTATCAACAATCCAGTCGGCTATAAATTCTGCATTTGTCGGGATTAGTACACTATTAAATGCAGATATAAAACCGGGTGCCCAATTGTTTAAAATATAGTCACTAAGTTCATCTGCTTTATTTTGTAAACATGCTGCTGTATGTATGTGATCAGGATTAGTAGTTAATGGACAATCGCCTGGCAGGCAGACACCCATACAACAATTGTCTGATGGACAAGCGCAACTAGCACCGCACGAACCTGTACCAACGTCTGAACAATTACATGATAAACCGCATGTATCACACGTGCATGTGGGAATAGGCTCACAAGGGCATATACAAGTACAATCTGGATTAACTGATTCCATTGTAGGAAGAAGTTCAGCCTGTGCTCGTACATTAGTCCATAGTGGCGGAGCAAAGAAATCATTCCACCTTGAGCTCATTTCATTTATTTCCCAATTAACTGCTGCAACTTGACTCTCTGCACGACCAAACCACTCTCTTGCTGTATTGGGAACACCAGGAGCACCATACCAAAGAACAAGTGCATCATACCAGTCTTCAACACCATCATGCCAATCTTCTAGTTCCCCATGCCAATCCATCGCTTCATTAGCTCTCCACTCAACCAGGTCTCCTTGGTGCCCAATCACCAAGGCAAAAAAGTCATCTACTTCCCCAGAAAACTGAACCCAATCTGCTATCCACGCGCTTGCTTCTCTAATCCATGCAGCGCGCTCATCATCAAAGCCGTCAACAAGAGGATCGAATGTATCACGCATTCCGCTGTATATTGTTGCAGCAAGTTCAAAGTTCGAACGATATATACGTCTCACTTCTTCAGCAAAACCCGCTACACTTTGAAGGTGTTCTGATGTGTCTGCTTCGTTCGGCTCGAAAGGTACTTCAGGTAAAAAGTCAAGATCTAGATCGGGTGTAAAATCTCTTAGATATACAACGTCTATTGCCTCGCGACTGGTTATGTTGTTTCGAAATACTGCACCCATCTCATCTTGTGCAGTGTGAAACTGAGAAAACAATGACGTGACATAGGTATTTGCTACAGTCGTATTTATTGCTAATTGAAGATTCAATAATTCCAGATGTGTCATTATATAATTTGACTCAGCCAAGTTTGGATTAACTCTAAACTCAAGCTGAACACGTTCAGGAGTCTCAGTGTTAAACGCAACTATTCGTTCAGATACATGCGACGGAAATGTCAATATTGCGCTATAAACACCTTGCTCAAGACCAGTTTGTGCCATTGCGGGTGAAACCAAAATAAAGCCATCACCTAACGTGTCTATTATTGCTGCAGAGTAATTCAAGATTACTCCATCCATCGCAGCACCAGTGTCAGAGTTGACAACTGCAATTGCTTCTGGAGCAATTGATTCTATATCTGCTGCCTCTAAGAATCGTTGCTGCTCCATGTCTGTCCCAAATCGTAGACCTATTAGTATTGCTACGACCAGTGACAATAATATTACCGGAATCCATCTTTTTTTCATATCTTTATTCTCCATTTTTATAATGTTAATTGCTGATGCCTCGCGATTTGACCCAAGAAAAATCACAACACGCACTTCGCATAATCATAGTAATGCCATTATCATCGATACAGAATTTATTGAAAATTGGACTAAACACTTAAATTATAACAAATCTGAGGCTCGTATTCAATTACTTTTTTCAAACATATTGCGTTTTCCTAAATGTTCCAGTTAGTATCTCCATTCAAACAACGCTCTGCTAGGCGCAGATCTAAAAAAATTCCATATTCGAGCTGCGACGCCAATATTCGTTTTGATTACTTTTTGAAATAAATTTTGAAAACCTAGCATCTTCAAAATTAGCACCCTCTAAGTTGGTATCCTTTAAGTTCGTTTTCGTTCCTCGTAAGTCGGCTCCCACTAGGTTGGCATTCGCTAAGTTAGCACACTCAAAGTTAGCATCCTTTAAGTTCGCTCCTCGTAAGTCAGCTCCCACTAAGTTGGCATTCGCTAAGTTAGCGTCCTTTAAGTTGGCACCAACTATAAAGCCAACCTCCAAGTTAGCATCCTTTAAGTTGGCACCCTCTAAGTTGGCATTCCTTAAGTTAACACCTTTCAAATTAACACCCCCCAAATTTGCATCCACTAAGTTAGTATAAGCCATCTCGCTTGCTTGTAATATTGAAAATGCTAGATTTGCATTGTAGAGATCCAATATAATGAGGTCACAATTTGAAAGGTCTAGATGATTCAAACATGAAAGCACAAAAACATAATCCGCTTTGCGCTGACCACAAAGTTTAACCAACCACTCTCCTGCTGATGTTTTTTCTTCCCATTTAATTTCAGAAATTTCATTAGTAAACCAGGAGCAGGCACTTAACGCTACAAGTAACGCCTCTTCCGCATTTCTCGATTGGCGGGTCATTTCCAGAAAACTTGGTATTGCAGCTTTCTCCATGGGCATACCTTTTTTTAGCATATATGAAATTAGTTCGCAAAGAGCTTTTTGCCATTCTTTAACTTCGTCAATGTCGTTCCTTTTTATTTCATTACATACGAACTCAAAAATATATGAATCGATAGCAGCGTTACTACATAGATCAATCCATTCTTCAAGTGCTCTTCCAAAGCTCCAACCTTCATATTCTTCAATTTGACGTTTTAACATTTTTTGTGTTTTTTGAACATGCTTGACAATTTTCCTTGCTGCTAAGTATTCACCAAAACTTTTGTGTGTAAATTCAAAAGCTTTATCTGCACCAGGCACGCCGGCATCACGGAAATAAAAAGCCATAAGTAGATTGGTAACACCAATTTCACTTGCTTGTTCTTGAAACTTTCTCAATATGCCATCAAGACTATTTTTTTCACATCTTTTTTCTATCGCTTTTATCGTGGTCGTACGCCCAGCTCCTTGCCACGCCGAAACAGCAATTTCTTCTAAAATTTTCTCATATTCAGGTTTAGTAATCCTTCCCTTAATCCCTTTATGCGGCGATTGGTAACCACGTTCATATACCGCATCAATTAAATCATAATATATATCATTTAGATTCGTTTCTTTCGTAAATTCAATGTTACCCCTATCATAGCTCAACGCCAGCAAATAGTTCAACAAAGGTTGTGCAGTCACTTCATCCAAAGATTTTTTTTGCAACTCATTTGGAAGTTCCACGTATCCTTTACCAGTCAGTTCCCCATATTTGCCCCACCAAAGGTTGCGTCTATCTTCATTGAGTAAGTTTGAATTAACATATTCATTTAGTTTACGCTCCTCATTAGAAACATAGAAAGGTAATACATGCAATATTTGCCCTTCTATCCTGAAGTGCGTTTGAATTTCCTGAACAGATAAATCTCGTCCGGTAACAATTACTCTTATTTGTAGCGTTGTGTGATTATGACTGTGCAGCAATTGCTGAATTTGAGCGATAAAATCTCGAGCGGCATTTAAACTTGCAACTCCTTGCTGTGAAATTTCATCTAACCCATCAAAGATAATTAACAGTTGTTCAGATTTTCCAATAGGGTTTTCATTGAATAAGCGACTTGAAGTCAAAAAATCTCCAACTACTTCTTTAATGTCTCGCGTTAAGTCGAGCTTATGGAGCTGGATAAATAAAACATCGTATTTATCTGAAGCTGATGATGCAAACATTTTGGCAAAAGAGGATTTGCCACTACCCGGTCCACCACAAATGATGCGAATAGCATCATCCTTCGCTTCTTTACCACTTGATATCATCCATTTGAGAATATAATCCTCAAGACCAATAACGCATCTCTTTATTTCCTTGTTATCATTATGTGGAATTTTATGTGAACATTCTTTTTGCTCATCCATTTCGTAGTACGCATACAGAGGAACATATATTTGTGATAAGCTAAATGCTTCTTCGAAAACATTTTCTTCAGTTAGCATTTTTAAATATGCTCTATACCTCTCCCAATCCTCATCCATCACCACTGAATCAGAAAAAGGTGTTTGCTTGCATAATCTTCTATACTTCTCTGGATTCTTTGACCATTCAGTGTTCATTGAATAAATGAAAAAACTTGGAAACCTGTATACAATAGATTGCACGTTGCACTTGTCAACACCTACGGTCTCAAGCCATTCACGCAATATTTCTTGCATATCTTTTACAAATCCGCTCTCTTTAGGATAATTAAAAAAGTCAGTACTTATCTCAACTTTTTTATCGTACCTAAATTTTTTCATTTTTTTAATGAATACATCCTCATCAATGGACTGAATAACACCCTGACAATTGTTAAATAACGCCGATATTGCCTGCATGACTGAACGGTTAACAAGTGTCCACGCAAGCCTATCTTCGGTTTCATCCACTCCTAGTTCAGCAACAGCATCCATAAGGCTAAACAAAACTTTGTCATAATCCTTGTTAAAACCATGAAATATTGCCTTACCTACTTCTCTAAAGAGATTTGAATAGCTTTTTACCTCGACAGGCTGAAATAGAATATTGTCTTTTAGAGCCCTTTTCATTTAATTTATACCTCCGGTATCACTCTGGTAACATCTGTGTGCAATCCATTCGCGATTTAATCTCAAACAGTGCATCCCAATTTATAATCCCAACATTCAGGCAAAAGCTATTTGTTTGTAACTTCACAGAAAGACGTTGCATTTCCTCTGCAAGTTCCTGAAATTGACTCTCATAATATGTATCACAACGAATACATTCATTACAGCCTGTATCAAAAATAGTTCCTGAAAGCCTCATGCTTTCTTCAAGACCAGACGCAGCACCATCAGGTCGAACACTTCTGCTCATCATCTGGTTAATTCCATCAATCATTGCTACGGAGACTTCAGACATTAAGGATTTTGTGTAAACATATCTTGTTGAGACTGTAAAAAGGTTGTAATTAAGCCGAGGATAAAACTTACGCTCCCCGGCTGATTTTGAAAAAATACATAATATTGTTCGCTACGATTAGTGCCATTTGTGAATCGTATTAAAGATGCTACAAAGTGATTGCAAATTGCCCAGATTATTTTCAGCCTTGGAAGACTACCTATGCAGAAATTCCATTGGCAATTGCTCCAATCCTGTTTACAAACTGATTTATATCTCGGGTAAGCAAACTGTATACTGTCTGCCATGTGGGTGAGACCTGTCAAGATATGGTCTTCCTGCTCATCTGTCAATGCCTCAGTAATCATAGGCATGGGTAAGAAAATGGCAAATTTCATGTGTCATGTCGGCAGGTGCAACATCACACAACGCGCGGTATGCGATGATATAGTCTCCAGAGATATGTTTGCGAGGCAACGCACTCGTCGCAGTCTGTGTCGAAAATGTTACCGGAGCCGCGGATTTTGGCATTGAGAGTGGTTCGCATCATTCCTCATCGTTTGGGGCTGGATGACCTACACTAATATCTCTCCTGAGTGTAACGTCAAGACTGAAAAAAAGTTCTTTCATCGCATCCTGACGATCAATTAAATCGTCCATAGTTAATGGTAGCTCAAACCCTTCCGGCAGAACGTGACCCTTTTCCTCAATCCAAACTTCAACCCAGAAATTCAACGCACGCAATGACGCTTCTGTCTGTTCTGTGGGAAAACCTACCAACACATTGTCCGGGAAGGTCTCCGCCTCTTCCGGCGTGCGGACAAAAACTACGTCTACATCAAAAATTCTACTAAATACAAACGCATCGCCCCCCACTCCTTCTTCCGTGCGCGGTGCAAGCCCCATTGCTGCACCAAACTGTCCTTTTTGCATCAATCCCCACTCTCTTTGCAACTCTATTTCACGTTCCATTTCCGCTCTCCTATCCATGCAACTTGATATACTGGAAAATAATATAAGTGCGGTTATGGCAGCTAAGCAAACTCCCCATATGATCCGCTTTTTCTTATTCATACTATCGTTCACTCCCCTATGACACTATGCGATTATATTCATTCATGGTTTGAATATAAGGTTGGTAATTCATAAGCTGCTCTAAAGTTTCTATGGGGAAAGGGAAGCCAAATTCGTAAGGGTTTAGTGGTTCTCTCGTGCGCCTATCAATCACCCCATCTGCTATCTTTGCGTCAAGGTTTGCATTGAAGCTGTCGATGCGCTGCTGTGTGTTATGACCGGGTAACATATGCACCACATGCTGACCATTTTGTGTCGTCACAACTGCGTACATTTGGAAACTTCCTACAAAACCAGCAGTATCTATCGCTTCCACTAAATTCTCTGTTTGGCGCACATTTTGCTCGTGCCGCTGACCTGCTGAAACTCCACTAGAAATCAAGCTGAACGCTCCAACGGCCCATCCAAAGCCAGGAATAACTTTTTTGCCGATTCCCTTAAAAGCATTCGAAACCAATGTGCTTGCACCTTTGCCAAGCATTGCATCAATCCCGGCTCGCATGGCAGTCGATCCATGTGTCGCCAACAGCAAATTTCCGGAAAGAGCATGGTTCGCATGGCTACCCCACGCTCCGTCACTCACATGTGCTTGATGCTTGGTAAGAGTAACAGGAATACTTGGGTCGATAGATTGTATCACATTTTGCGCCGGCGCAAAATTGATCACGAACCCATTGTCCGTCTGTCCTACGAAAAATTGCGGACCGGATGGACCCTCGTTAAGCACCATTTGCCCATCGACAAGACGGAATACGCCATCAGGATAACCGACAAAAGCAGGGTCTCCGTTGGTGGGTTGCAGTGAAGCAAAAGATGACAACAACATATTGTTCTGAAAAACTTGCGCTGTTTGCCACTCCAACTCTTGTACAATTCGTCTTCTAGCCTGATCAAAGCTCAATCCGCCCTCTTGCGCCCGTTGCTGAATCAACGAGTAAAACGGTTCCTCATTTGCATGGTGGTAAAACCCGTAAGTCTGTGCAACCATCCCGGCAAAAACAACATTCAGACCTTCTTGCAGCCACTCGATTTCCGCCAAATTTATATCCCATCCCGGCACCATAGCATCGCTATTAATCATAGGCAGAGACTCTCCAGACACCGTAAGCATCTGCAAAAACCATGTCCACTGATCCGGACATGTCCACTGTGCAAGTGTACCGGTGACAGCCGCTTGGTGTTGCCATAGTCGATCTTCAATCGGTATGTTCATAATCCACTCAAGCGCCGCATTATCCAGCATCCCGCCGTTCGAAACAACCGCCAACATCGCGTCCGCTTTAAGCTCAAACATTGGATGACCTTGCGCAATGCCCGAAAACGCCACAAAACTAACAATCCCAACATTCGGGCAAAATGAATCGCGTACCGCCTGAATTTGTTCAGTAAGTCGCATTACGTTCGCCGCAAGTTGTTCGAACTCACCAGCAAAGTAGGTGTCGCAGGCGACGCATTCGTCGCAGTCTGTGTCGAAGATGTTTCCGGCGTAGCGAATTTCAGCGTCGAGGGTGTTTGCGGCTGCTGCGACACGGTTTGCCTCGGCAGTGTAGATGCGGATTTCGCATTCAAAGGTTGCAATCTGTGTCGCGGCGGCGCTACGGGTTGCGTGGTCAGGGACTCTGCGAGACGAGACTGAGCCATCCCAGCAAACCTCCCACTCTAACATTGTCGCGCTTAAATCTGGGCGCAGTCTCTCGATTCTCACTCTGAGGTCTGCTGTGTAGTCGTGCGCTTGCTGCACCCAGTCCCGCATGTCGAGTGCTTGACCGCGCATACAGGTTTCATTTTCTGTACGACAAGCATCCGCAGTTGGGCGGTGGACTTCCCATCCGTCACCTCCGCCGGCGATGGCCAGCATCGAACGTGCCTGCCGGTTAGTGACACCCGCCGCTTGACTAAGCAAACCCTTTAGTTCAGGGATAAGTGATTGCAGCTTCTGCGTAACCAATTTTACCTGTGCACCAGCTTGTGGTAATTGCAAGTCTGTGTCCACTACATTGTCAATTTGATTATAGATGTACTGCAATTTATCAGAAATATAGTCACCAAACAGTTCATGCTCTCTTGCGGCGCGGTTGAAGGGATCAATGGATGCCACGATGTTTATAATAGTTTCGATTCCTGCGGTTATGCGTGCGAGGAATCCAGCATCCGCTTCGGTGTATGGAAGCTGGCGGAGTGGCGGTCTTGGCACGGCCGGAGTGTTTGCCGCCCCTGACGTAAAGGCATTGTGCGCATCGTCCATCGCCTCATCGCAACAACGAAAATATCGCCTTGCGGGCGCACCTGAATATCCACTTGGCATCAGTCTCCCCCCCCCAACTGCCCGATATTTTCGCTTCCTACTTGGTCAGCCAAAACCATCGTCTGTGCTGCGTTTTCCATAAAAATGCATAAATTTTGTACTGTTTCACATGCCGCTCCAGCGGCTTGTCTCGCGGCACGATTTAGCCCCCGCGCGGTAAGCCGAGCCGCACCATCAAGCTCGCCTTGATGTGTATCAGATTGCGTAGCATAGGTTGCAGCTGATTGTTCGACCCCGTGTGTTGATAGACCAATTGCGCCACATTGCATTTGAACGCCCACTTGGTTGCTTTGGATATTAGAACTAGAACCTGACATTGCATTTCCCCTCCCTCAGTATATGCCTTCCATACGAAATATCCTACCCCCGCAATACGCGAGTGCGAGACTTTTCTTCGTACCTATTATACTCAAATAATCTACAATGTGCTATCCGCTTCTGTGAACTGATTACACGTATGTGTAATTGCCGTTGAGGTCTGCGCACACAGCTGTGAACAATTGCCCAGAACACGAGTCGCTGTACTTTGCACATATAACGAGCAAACACGGGGTAATATTAACACAATGAAGTGGTAAATGCAATATTTTTTATTTATTTCGTCTTTTCGGAAACACAAAAACATATTTGAGTGATATCAATGACTGAGGTGTTATTTTTTGTCAAATATTTGCGAATTTATGTTGATTAATGTTTCCGTTTGTGACAAATGCAACTTATTGTGGTAGGACATAAAACATGTACCTGTTGTTTTGTGGAAACGGGCGTTGAACTCTGTGGAGAGTGGGGCCACTATTCCACACAGGAAGATTTTTGTCCATTCAGTGTCCCTGAACGATTGACCAAGGTCGATATTGTATCAGCTTCCGATTGTTTCGTAATCGCAGTAAATACTTCGTAACAAGCTTACGTGATATCCCTCCACAATGTTTACGCCATTCTGACACCGTCTTGTTTATGGAACCACTCTTTACTACTTCCTGCAATAGTTTTACTACCAGCTCTACTCCGTATGAATGCCCCGATATGCAAAATGACGGCAGCATTGATAATGTTCTCTTGCACTTCGGGCATTTGTAACGTCGTATCCTTATCCTGCCGCTGAATAATATTGTAATTAAAAACCTCAGGTAGTATCCATTCTTCTTCATTTCAAGATTTATTCCACAATCTCCATATGGACACTTTTTGGGTGCTTCAGGATATTCGCCAATTCCAATTTCCTCTGAATAATCTTCAGGGTTTTGACTCGATAAAAAAATATTCTGCATGTGGTTCTATCCTCCACATACAGAGTTTACAGTAATACTAGTCTAATTTGAAATTATTTTTGCACAGTGCTTGCGCATTCAATACATTCTCAATTTATACAATCTGAAAATTATTACCTCTTTTTTAGAGCTTTTATTTGAGAATCTACAAAAGCAGCCCCGAACGCTGTCTGTGACAAGCATTCGGGATTGCAACTTTATGAAACTATATCGGCATCTCGTTAGTGTTTGAATCTGTTCACATGCGGGTGGGTGGGACGTAATAATTGCTGGCTCGTAATATCAATCTTGGGGCAGGTGAACGGACAGTAGCGCTTGTATATGATAATTACATGCGGAATTTAGACGGAATTTAGGATTAAACCATTAATATTAAAAGCAACCCTGAATGCTTTGCACAATGCAGCATTCGGGGTTGCAACTTTATGTAATTCATTAGTTGTTCACCTGCAGGCGGATGGGGCGTAACGCTATCTTGTCCGTAGTGTTTTTTCTGGGACAAGTGAATAGGCGGCACTGCATCGTATCATTTTTCTCCCTACTCATCCAAGAAGTAGGAACATCATAAATGTAGATATAATAATAACTATGACTCTCATAAGATAGCCCCTTTCACATTTTAAACTACTGCTTTTGAAAGGGTGTGACCATTATAGTCCTCATACGACTACCACTTTCATCTGCTAGCTAACCAAGTGCTCCAACTAACCTGGTGGTGGCATTATTCGCATATACCAACTTTGCTTGATATTTCTGAAATCGAACTGCAGAAACTCTTCATTGTTGCTCCAACTTTTGATATAGTAAAAGTTTGCTCCTTGATTGCCGTAGTTGCCCCGTAAAAATTCTGTGTATTCACGATTTATGGTAAAGTTAATCTCAACATCTGAGTCTGAAAATGTACGATCGGACACTTGTATACGAAGGATAATACCATCATCGCTAATCCCTTGAAGGACTTCTTTAAACTCATGGCAATCTATTGAACGCAGAACAATTTCTTGCGAGCTGCCGGACGCAGTGAATTCCCCATCAGTAAAATTAATTCTTAAATTTTGCTCAATTGGCAACAAGTCATTTACCCATAGATATTCAATAAATCGATCTAAGTAATACTCTGTTTCTTCAAAAAGCTCACCTAGTCTCTGAAAGTTACTCTCAGAAAACAGTAAATCTATATCATGCCAAGAAGAATCATCTTCATAGAACAGATCCTCTGTCATTGAGTCTTCGTAGGGAAGATATTCTGCCGATGAGTCTTCGTAGGGCAAATCTTCTACAGCTCTGCCTCGTAATAGTATGTACCCGAGGATGCCACTTCCAACTATAACAATTATTGCTAATATAATAATTGCAACTTTCATAAGAAAAACCTCCACCATTAATATTGGACTAGTTCTTTGATAATTCTGCAGTAAAAAGAATAGATTGTGCTCGCCCGTCATCATATTCCATGAAATGTTGCCATTCCCCTGTCAACATTGCTAATATCATTAGTTGAATAGTGTAGTGTGAAATGACCGAATTTTCTGCCCAATTACTTAGCATTACATCCGTGTATCCAGTTATCTCCTCAAGAGCTCGCAACATATACGCTTCAGGTCTGCCTCTTCCTTCATCTTCATTACCATCACCAACTCCAAGCACGTGTAAGAATTCATGTGTCTGAGTTTGTAGATATTCCCAATATGTCCTTGCCCTGTTGGTTGAAGAGGTAGGTGGAGTTCGTGTAAACATTTGTACAGTACCTGGATTTGTACGAGACCAATCTGAATAACCGCTATCCGCCACGTGGGCTCTGCCTTGACCAACATTCAAATACGTTGGAACAAAGTTTTGACTACATACCCAAGGCAACCAAGACCACCATGAACGTGAACCCTGATGCACATTAACGTCAACAGCAACTATTTGTCCGAACACACCGACATATACGCCCCCTATTGCTTCAATACCTTGTACAGTCAAATCCACAACTGAGTAGTAACCTCCTGAACTGTTTGGAATCATTACATCAACATCACCGCGAAAGTCAACAAACACGTCTATGGTAACAACGTTGCCGTCAATTGATATTTGCACTGCATCATTCGATCCTGCGTTCTGGCTGAAATCAGAGTCCGGAAATAATGTGTTAAGATGGTCCTCCAGATCAAACCCCAATGGATCAACATACCGTACAGGATTACCATAGCAGTAATTGTACAAATTCAGCGACTGTACCTTGCCCTGATTCATGTAGCGGTTTAAGTCCTTTGCAGTAAAGCGTCCTGTTTGTGCGTCATATTCTCTTGATTGTGCAAACCATGTCCCGGCAATCGGGTCATGTTGATATCCGGTAAAACCGAACGGCTGTGACATGCTTGTTGTGCCATGGAGTGTGTTTCCAAACTCATCATAACTATACGCATCTATATTGCCTCCATCATGAACAAGTCTCGCAGGACCGCCTTGTTCATCTAGCAAGTAGCCTTGATATGTGCCATCCGCTGCCATCGCTCCAAGTAAACTTGTGTCCCAAATGTATGACGTTGCAGCATCTCCATCATTGCGCTCCAAAAGATTATTAAAGTTGCGTGTTAAGTCAAGTACATCGTCAATGTGCTTTGTTGGGTTCAAGTCAGTATCACTAATACTCTGGCCAACACGATGACCAAATCCATTGTACTTATATGTTGCGCCCATTCCTGTACCGTGGTTCAACGCTTCCTCAAGTCGGTTTAATGCTCCAAACGTATATTGATTCTCCAATGTGCCGTTTTTATGCACTTCTGTAAGATTACCACGCTTATCATAGCTGTAACTCTGCTCATTGCCAACTGTATCTGCTATAGAAATAAGCTGGTTCATCGCATTGTATACATACGATGTCCTGTTATCACCGTCTGCCATAGCGGAGCGATTGCCAAAGTTGTCATATTCGTAACTTCTTTGCAATTGACCGTCTTTCAGCACTTCACATAAGCGATTGAGTGGATCGTAGGTGTAAGAGTATGTTCCGCATTCATCCGTCAAGCCTTTACGTTCTTTACGAATCTCTGTCTTGTTACCCATGATGTCATATGAATACTGATATCTATCCAATACACCGTCTACACTTGCATGACGCAACTCTTGCAATTGCCCCAAATCATTGTACTGATATGCAGTCTTTGTTCCGTTGGAGAATAGCTTTTCGGTTAGCCTGCTGTGCTCATCGTAATGATATAGCGTTTGATTTATTCCATCATTAACCGCTGTCATACGAAGTAAATCATCATAATCATATTTAACATGTTTGCCATCAGGGTAGATCATTCCTGTTTTTAGTCCGGTTGCACTCCATGTGTAGCTTACAGACTTGCCTTGATGATTTGTTACTTTTGTTGCTCGACCTAGTTCATCTACCTCAATCTTCGTTATGCCAAGCCAATCTTCCAGCTCTGTCAGTTGACGTAGCGGATTGTAACTCAACTTGACCTCGCGTCCATCTGCATATTGAATATGGCTCACATCTCCATGTGCGGTGTAGTCATACTTTGTCAAATAGCCATCCTTGTCCAGCTTTTCTATAAGCTGCCCCCGCTTGTCATAACTATAGCTTTCTTTATGACCTAGCGCATCAGTTATGGACTCCACCTTACCCATAATGTTTCGCTCATAACGTGTGATACGAAGCTTGTTGTTTGATAGATTTTGAGCGTTTGCATTTAGCAAATCTTCATCTAATCTTAACTGCTCTCCCGCACCTTGACGGATTTCAATCAGCTTGTCACGCTCGTCATAGGTGTATGCTGCTTCATTACCAAGAGCATCTATGACCCTTGCCAACTTGCCGGTAAGTGTATATTCGTAAGTTGTTATATTTCCGTTTTCATCTGTCATGCTTGTTACATTGCTCACAGCGTCATAGGTGAAGCTCTTTGTTGCATTTGCACCGCCGACGATTTTGACAACACGATCAAGGCTGTCGTAACTATAGGTCAAAGTACGTCCAACTCTGTCAGTTACGCATTTTATGTTCCCGCCTTTATCATAGAAATACGCTTCTTTAGAATTGTCAGGATAATGTATTGCATGTAACCGTCCACCTAATTCATATTCGTATCGCGTAACTCTTCCAGCTTCATCTGTCACGCATTCTACTTTACCCAAAGATGTGTACGTATACTCGCGACTGTCTCCAACGGCATTGGTCTCCTTTATCAGCTGTCCTGCCGCGTCGTACATCAAATGAACACTATTGCCCAGTGCATCAGAAGCTTGCGTGACTTGCCCCTCTGGGTTATAGACGTAGGAATACAGCAGTTCGTCTTCACCAGCCACTTCCGTCATGCGACCAAGAGCATCATATTTGAAATGTACTCGGTTGCCAAGCTCATCTGTTATGGATGTACGATTTCCGTTTACGTCATATTCGTATGAAACAACACCGCCATCGGGCTTCTCTACTGTTTCCAGTCTGTTAAGTGTATTGTAATTTAGCTTTGTTTCTGCACCATTTGACTCTACAATATGTGCCAAATTCCACATTGAATCATAATTGAGCAATGTCTCACGACCAAGTTGGTCTATTAGCTTTGACGGCTTATCCAATACATTATACTCACGATACACCGTGCTTCCGTTAAAATCTGTAATCTCTGTTATCTTACCCGTCATGTTGTATGCATACTTTCGAGTGTCACCGACTGCATTTTTTACCTCGACTATGTTCCCACCCACATTGTATTGATATTGTGTCTTATTACCATTTCCATCTGCTGTGGCTACAACACAGTTTAGATCATCATAGCAATAGGTTGTCGTGACTCCGCAACCATCTGTTATCTTAGTTATATTCTTTCGCTCATCATACTCAAACTCAATTTGGCTGCCGTCAGGTTGCGTTATGGTATTCGGAACACCCTTTTCTGCATAGCTAAACTCCGTCTTATATTGCAAGGCATCTTCTATCGAAGTAAGCTCGCCCTCATCGTCATAATGATTTTGATATTTTTGCTGTCCATCGACTATCACAGAACTTATCTGGTTCAATGAGCTATAATTTATCTCTGTCTTGATACCAAGCGCATCAGTTATTTCTGTTACCTTGCCCGCTCCATTATATGCATATTGTGTTTTGTGTCCCAACTTATCGACTATAGATGTTTTTTGATTTTGTTCATTAAATTCAAATAGCTCACTGCCATCGGGATATTCAATCTCAGTTGTGCGACACTTCTCGTCATTCTTGTAAATTATCTTGCTTCCATTTTGCTGCACATATGTGGTCGTTCTGTTCTCGTCATCGTAAATATATTCAATCACGCCGCCATCTGCAAGATATTGTTTCGTTGCACGATTCTTGGAATCAAACTCACTCTTCGTTTCTCTTGCTCCAAGTGGTGTGAATAGCTCGCTTAGTCTACCACTATTATCGTACGTATATCTATATGCTACACCTGTCGGGTATATAACTTCAACTAATTTACCATCTTTATAGTCAAACTCAAGAGTGCGTCCCGTATGATCCGTTACTATCGTCAACAAGCTTTTGTCATTGTAAGTAAAAGAAAATTGACCGCTAGGCGTTGAAACGTAATCAAGCACACCGTTTGCATAACTAAAATCTGTGCTGCTTCCATTTATGTATGTGATACTCTCTAACAGACCTTCATCGTTGAAATGATACGTCTCCATTTCAGGATTGCGCAAAATCCATCCGCTATCTGTTCTACATAAGGCATTACCGGTGACTAACGTTGAGATATATTGACCGTTTCCCATTTCATGGTAGGCTTCCACATGTCCATCGCCAAAGATTACGTATACCTTTTTATTTTCTGTACGTAAGCGTATATTGAGATTATGTGTCCAGCCCGAACCCATGGCACTGTTTTCTGAACTTCCGAGTTCGTTGTAGAATCGAGAAAACACAAGCGGAAAACGACCCGGAATACTCATATCCTCTTTTGAATATACAAAGTTGCCTGTAGCCATATTAACAGGGTCGCCTGCGAATGCCGAAAATATCGGGAACCCTGCCATAGCTGCAGAAAACAATGCATCCAATATTGCATTTGAGTCCACACCATCTAAGCCGCTAAGAGAGTTGATTAAGTACTGCATTGGAGACAATCCGCTATTATTAAAGCCATCACGTATAGTTTCCATTTTTCTTGTGAATGCTTCTATTGCTTGAGTTGTATCTTGAAGTTGAGCGGAAGAAGTCCTGTCGTAGCTTGACGCTTCATCGCGCATTCGGAAAAACATTTCGTTGGTTCGGACTCTTGCGCCTTCTAGCGCCTCCATGGCGGTATCCAAATTTTCAACTGCTGTACGTAAATCCGTTGCCTGTCTGCGCAACTCACGGGCTCGATTACGTGCAGCATTTCGCGTCGACCAGTCTTCTACACGTTCTCTGGTTATGACACCGTTTGGACTAACATCAACAACAACTAATATCGTAGCATTGTCGGCTGTAAATTCTTCACTTACAGCTTGCTCATCTAAGCTCTGAGCCAGTAATTCATAACGGGTTGCAGTACTTCGCATATTCCGCGTTTGAATACGTATAGCCTCTATACAATCTTGGCGTACGCTCTCAGCTAGCGCTCTGTTCCATACAAAATCCATACTCTCTCCTCGTTAGCTTATTTCCAATATGTTACTTACAAAGTTTCGCATTTCTGTATCTATCTCATGTATCAATTCTGCAAATTCAGCCATAGAATTTCTGGTCCCAAGTGCAAGAATTATGACCTCCTGAGTTGTCAATGGCACATCAAAAGATGTTTCGCATAATGTGTCTATCTCGTTCGTAACTCTATATATTGTGGCTCCAATATTGTAGTCTGCTTGACTAATTTTTTCAAGAAAAGTGCAGTACTCGTTGTCATCAACAACTATGTTAGAAGAACTACCTGTACCACTTGAACTCTCTCCGCTATGAGCTGTGTTTGACGGATGTGGTATAGTTGCGTTCTCACGAGTTCCTAACTCAGGAAGAGGAACAAAGGCACTAGGAGTTGTAACAAAAGGGTTCTGGCTATGAACACCCATTGCATCCGAAAGGGCTATTTCAACAGCTTGTAAATAATGTTCTGCTGCATTGCCTCTAAATCCATATGGCATAGTTCAATTTCCTCCTATTTCATTTTGGGAATCATTGCGGAGTTTCCTCCGCCTAAATGGATAGAATTATCGGCTGGTGGAAACAAGGCGGCTTGCAGCTCATCTCGTTGTCTATAATAGTTCGAAGCATCTCTTACAAAGTCAAGTAGGTTAATCAATACTTGTGATGTCACTGCTGCTTTTCGCCTATTGCTTTTCGTCGCCTCAACTAAAGACGCATGTGTTGCACTATCTAAAGCGTCAATCGTACTTAATGCACGATTGTATTCGCTATTGGCAGTGCTAAAGTCATTCAATAGTTCACTTGTGAGCTGAGCAACTTTTTCATCCACGATGTCGTGATCGATATTATGTGTGCCTGACATAGATACATCTCCTCACTTATTCATGCATACTTGCAAGAAATAGTTTTATTAGTTAATAATTTTATCACAAAATCAATTATTTTCAAATTTTTTGTTGAATAAGCTAATTACAGTAAATTCGCAAAATAAGTTCCACAGTGGACGCGGAATCTCTCCAAATATATTAGAAAACTTATTGAATTGTTTGCATCTCTCATGTTTTCGCTTATTAGTAATTCCTGTTGTTGCAAAACACGAATCCTATTACTGTGTGTAGTCAGTATCTATGCGAGAGATCACATTATTGTCTATGCGTCGCCTTATAGCAGATGCTCTGCTATAGATTTCTCTAAATGAAACTGTAATTCCATCCATTAAATATTACCTCCATCATTAAAATGAGCTGTTATCATTTTTTCGTTTAGTTTATACTAAAATACTGAAACTTCGCACATGAGAAAGAGCTGTGAACCTTAATCTGTGTGCAATCCGTTTCCGATTTGTATCGAAATAATCAATGAAACATGCGACAATGCTCTTCTTCGGTTTTGTCATAGTCGTATATCCTCTCTTATTAACACCTAAAAAAGCAGCCTCTAGGTGTAACGAAACGACAGGCACTTTCTGCTTAAGAGACAATGAAAAGTGCAAAATTTCTAAATCTTACGATAATAATTATATTCAAAACTTGAACATAAGGTTCATAATTATAGTTCACTCTCGGCTTAGTCGGCGGAGCATTTAGCGTAGCGTTCATCCCCTTGCCCATATCATCCTCAAGGAAGCATAGACATCAGCATATCTGCTAAAGGTGCCCATTTTCGACTTTCATTAAATAAATCCCGAGAATTCTCAGTTGGAAACATATGCAACGGTATCAAATAATCGGGAATATTACCGAATTGCAAGCCCATTATGGTGGGACTTACTTGATCTAAGTACTGCTCCCAGATACACGCATTAAGATTTACATTTTCAGGACGTTGAACGCGCAATATTACACCAAGATATAGTATTTCGTCTTCTGTGAATACTCTGCCAGCTCCAAATTCTAGTATAAACGCCTCTGCATTAACACGATTGCGAACATGTTCTATAAAATGAGCAATATATTGTCCGTCAACTAATTGGGCATTCCGCGGGAGTGCTGACAGTGCTAACATCATCAATTCATATGATTCAAGGTATTTAAGCGCACGCTCTGGGTTCATTTCAAACAGTAATTTAAATAACCTCAAGTCGTCGTCAGTGATGAGATCATCCACTCTTTCAACTAATTCATTGAACAACTGCGTCTTACGTTCACGTATTATTTCATCTACTCTTTCCATGCTCGGCACATACACGTTTCCTGTGGCTCTGCAAAGTTCTGCGCTTTCTATTCGCACAAACAAGCGATTCGCTTCTCCCAGCAATCGTTCCGGCTCATTATATATTCCGGTCGTATTAGCTACATAGGCATTCAGGCGACACAGCCTGTCCACATTCCCATTACGAAGAACTCTAAGATTGTTTAGCGTTGAGTTCATGAGTGGACGGTCTCCCAGTGTAGCTCCATCAAAAGCACCAAATATTGTTCCTGCATTTCGTATACGACGCTCTAAATCTCGAATTTCTATATCTAACCTATCAATCTCAGCTTGTATCTGGTTCTCACAAAACTTATAGTCTGATGCCAAGTCCTCATTAATCCTACGCGTATGTAAGTCATTTGCTCTGCGAAAGGTAGCTAGTGTAGTGTAAAGTTTAAATTTTCGGATACAAGTGTTTCAGCTTAATTCGCGCATCGTCAGTAGTGAATTGCCAATCCACAGACATATTGGCAGAGTTTCTCGAACAAGTCCACGCTTTG
>WQWL01000018.1 GCA_009785345.1 Oscillospiraceae bacterium | reverse complement strand
TCTTCAGATGTTAGTGTTACGCGATATTTGATATTCATTCATTTCACCCTGCTCCAATATAGCAGATTTGGTGATGAAAAACAATCGTTAATAAGAAATTTTAAACTTTACTTTACACTAGTTGCAGACGGAAGCATCCTTCAGCGGATTGGTCTTACGCATTCTGTAAACATGAGAGGTAATCACCTAAACTCAATACAATCCATACAGGATCGTGCAAACGAAATGGAAAGAAATTATCAAGAAGCATTGAGAAGATATGCAATAGTTGATACTTACTTTAACTTTGCACAAACTTGGCTTGGTGGCGTTATGTCGGCAAAAAGTGGTAATCCGTTTTCGCTATTTTCTAACTTCTCCCACAATCAAGTATTAAAGCCGGCAACCGGTCAGCAAGGTTCTTTTCCTGTACGAACACAAGATATGTTACGTGCATCAAGCACTACTACTTTACGTAATTTAAATTCGCATGTAAATAGCCTTTCTAGTAACTTAATTGCGCAAGGTGGACGTGTCGTTGACTATGAAACTGCCCGTGCAATAGAAGGGACGATTTATCGCGGAACAGTGCATCTAGAGTTCTTTAGATTAGATTTAAAGTACCTATATAACGAGAATAGAAGCAGTTTCTTAAATCATACGTTCCATACTTTTATGCAGTTGTTTGAACTTGTTGGACCAAGGTTCTTTGCCGAAGGGGTTACTGAAACTACAACTTATGTTGTTACTGCACTGCATAACAACGCAAACGCAACTCATATTTCTACAGGTCAGCAAGCCATTCGCGATCCTGATTTAAGAGCAATGTTTAGTAACATTGATAGAGCAGCTGATGATTATATACGGCGTGTTTCTTGCCCAAGATATATTAACATATGGGGTAATAGTGACTTGTTTGCTTCGACAGCTAGGCAGCGTATGACAAGCCCAGATGTTCTAGATCAGACCATTGTAATAATTGGCACAACAGATGTTGCTATCTATAATCAGTACGGCGTGTTAATTGGAACAGTCATTGATGGTGTTTCGGAACATGATCCTAATATTGACGCCGAAAACCCACTCGTCATCACAATAGAGGACGAACTAATAGTATTGCACTTTCCTAATGAACGTAATTACCGAATTGAAGTCACAACAACAGATATAGGGGTGCTACATTACCTTGAGTTTAGGACTGATGAACAAGGTCGCGATATTTCAAAAACAAGCATTCATGGTGTGTTCGTTTATAATGAGCAATCCTTTGCTATTAATCCGCCCGTAGGCGATGTAGATTACACACGCTTATTTGAAGGGAATGAAGCAATAAATGTTGTAATTAACACAATAGTCACTGGTAATGATGGCGTGGTCATCGGGGGTGATAATGGGTATATTAGAGGTGATGTGGTACACCTCTTGGCAGTTCCAAATGAACGGTTCTTGTTTGACGGATGGTATGAAAATAATATTAGGGTTCATGCAGAAGAGTTTTATGTGTTTACTGCGACAAGAGATAGGGCACTAGAAGCTAGATTTATTTTTGACCCGACATCGCCGGGTGAGCGCACACCAATGGTTTCGGCGGGTCAAAATCACACTGTGGAAATACGTGCCGATGGTAGCTTATGGGCTTGGGGGTGGAACGAACATGGTCAACTAGGCGATGGTACGTGGACTAATAGAAATACACCTATACGAATAGGCACAGATAGTAATTGGTCGAGCGTATCGGCAGGAAACTGGCATACAGCAGCAATTCGTACAGATGGTAGTCTTTGGACTTGGGGGCTTGCTGGTCGGTTAGGTGATGACTTAATGGCTAATAGAAATACGCCTGTACGTGTGAGCTCAGCAAACAACTGGGTAAGTGTTTCGTCAGGTACAAATCATAGTGTTGCGATTCGTGCAGACGGTAGTATGTGGGCATGGGGAAGCAATGGACAAGGTCAACTAGGTGATGGCACGACGACCCATAGAAGCTTGCCTGTACATATAGGTACAGGTAGCAATTGGGCAAGTGTTTCGGCAGGTAGATATCACACAGTAGCTATCCGCACCGATGGTAGTTTATGGGCTTGGGGTTTTAATATAAATGGTGAATTAGGCGATGGTACGATGGATAGGAGAGATTCACCCACACGCATTGGCACAGCAAATAATTGGGCAAATGTATCAGCAGGTCACGGTAGAACTGCAGCGATTCGTATAGATGGCAGTCTATGGGTTTGGGGAAGCAATTGGGGAGGTCATCTAGGTGATGGTACAACGACTGATAGAAACTTGCCAGTACGTATAGGCACAGATTCAAATTGGTCAAGTGTGTCTGTTGGAAGTTCACATACTGTAGCAATTCGCACCGATGGCAGTCTGTGGGCTTGGGGAAGCAATGGACAAGGTCAACTAGGTGACGGTACGTGGACTAATAGAAACACGCCTATACGCGTAGGAACAGATAACAATTGGGCTAGTGTGTCAGCAGGTGGTGTTACAGGTATTTATTCACACAATGTGGCAATCCGCACAGACGGTACTATTTGGACATGGGGAAGCAATAACAGAGGTCAATTAGGTAATGTAACAACGAGCAGTAGCAACACACCTGTTCGTGTTGATTTACCAATCCCTGTAACTGGCGTACACATAGCTGGAGCAACAATCCGTGAGATAACAGTTGGTAATTCATTACAGTTATCGGCAACAATACTACCTGCCAATGCGACGAATCGAAATGTGACATGGTCGTCTAATAACACAACAGTAGCGACAGTATCAGCAGCCGGACTTATTGCAGCACGTGCAACAGGAACTGCCGTTATAGCAGTAACAACAGCAGACGGAGTTCGCACAGCAACGGTGACGGTAAATGTAACAGCAGCCACAGTAGCAGTAACAGGCATAACCATAGCCGGAACAGCAACACGCGCGATGACATCTGGCGAAACATTGCAATTAACTGCAACTGTAGCGCCAGCCAATGCGACGAATCGCAATGTAACATGGTCATCCGGTAATACAACAGTTGCAACAGTATCTGCAAACGGTCAAGTTACCGCACACACCGCAGGCACTGCAGCTATAATAGCAACCACTCAAGATGGCGGTCATACAGCAACAGTTACGATAAATGTAACAGCATTACCAACATTACCAACGCTACCGATAGTATCTGCGGGCGGTTGGCACACTACTGCAATATTGGCTGATGGTAGCCTTTGGGCGTGGGGTCGAAATACGAACGGTCAACTGGGAGATGGTACAACAACCCAAAGGAACGCACCTGCACGCATTGGTACAGCAATCAATTGGGCATATGTGTCGGCAGGTATGAATCACACCGTAGCGATTAGAAACGACGGCAGCCTTTGGGCATGGGGAGATAACAGAAGTGGTCAACTAGGTGATGGCACAACGACCCAAAGAAACTCACCTGTACGCATAGGCACAGCAACCAATTGGATCAGTGTGTCAGCGGGTGATGCCCACACCGTAGCAATTCATACGGATGGAAGCGTTTGGGCGTGGGGAAGTAATCAATGGGGTCAACTGGGTGATGGCACAACGACTCAAAGAAACGCGCCTGTACGTATAGGCACAGATGCCAACTGGTCTAGCGTGTCTGCGGGTGGTGGTCACACCATGGCAATTCGCACTGACGGCAGCCTTTGGGCATGGGGAAGGCATAATAGATGGCAACTAGGTGATACAACAACGACTAGTAATAGACATGCACCTGTACGCATAGGCACAGATAATAATTGGTCTAATGTGTCAGCGGGAGAACTGCATACCTTAGCGGTTCGTTCAGACGGTAGTCTATGGGCTTGGGGAGATAATATGCGTGGTCAAATAGGCACCGGAGGAGTGGGTCTATTTGTACCACAAGTTACACGTATAGGCACAGATACCAATTGGTCTAGCGTGTCAGCAGGTTGGGAACACAGTATGGCAATTCGTGCAGATGGCAGTCTTTGGGCGTGGGGAGATAATTTACCGGGTCAACTAGGCGATGGCTCAACGATACGAAGACCCACACCTGTACGCATCGGCGCAGATAACTGGTCTAGTGTGTCTGCGGGTGGTGAGCATACCGCAGCGATTCGCGCTGACAGAAGCATATGGGCATGGGGTCGAAATTTGAACGGTCAAGTAGGTGATGGTACAACTAATAATAGATGGTCACCGGTTCGTATTTTTGATTCGAACGGTAATCCGGGCATTGTTATAGTGACGGGCGTATCCATTGCCGGAGCAGCAACACGTAACCTGAATGTTGGGCAAACACTTGCGCTAACATCGACTGTTGTCCCTGCCAATGCAACAAACAGAAATGTAACATGGTCGTCAAGCAATACTGCAGTAGCAACTGTGTCAGCAACCGGGCAAGTTACTGCACATACCGCAGGTACCGCAGTAATAACAGTAACTACTACAGTTGGCGGACATACTGCATCAGTAACAGTAAATGCAGTAGCTACGACAATCCCTGTAACCGGCGTATCCATAGCTGGAGCAGCGACACGACCGATGACAATCGGTGAGTCACTACAGTTGACAGCGACAGTCGCTCCTGCTAACGCAACGAATCGGAATGTAACGTGGTCATCGAGCAATACTGCTGTAGCAACAGTATCTGCAACCGGCCAGGTAACAGCTCATACCGCAGGTACCGCCGTGATAACGGTAACCACAGCAGACGGCGGACACACCGCGACGGTAACAGTAAACGTGACGGCACCTACACAGCCGCTACCGGAGCGCACCCCAATCGAAGAATTCGTAGCACGCTTGTTCACACTGGTTCTCGATCGTAACTATGACGAAGCGGGACTCAATGCATGGTCTAATGTGCTCAATACCAGACAAGATACGGGTGCGGCAGTAGCATATGGCTTCTTCTTCAGTTCCGAAATGTATGGTAGAGATCTATGCAATGATGAGTTCGTAAATATACTGTACAGAACACTAATGGACAGAGAAGCCGATGCAAGTGGTCATGCGGCTTGGGTAGGTCAATTGAACGTTGGCATACCACGTCGCGATGTATTTGCAGGCTTTGTAAACTCAATGGAGTTTTATGGAATAGCAAGAGAAGCGGGTATTGATCGAGGTACATTTGTACCACCACCGGGTGGAGAAGTACGTGCATTTGTAACACGTTTGTTCAGACTTGTACTACAAAGAGAACCTGATGCAGATGGCTTAAACGGTTGGACCAACCAGCTTGTGACCAGGCAAAACACAGGCGCGGATGTTGCGTATGGCTTCTTCTTCAGCCCTGAGATGAGAAGCAGAAATCTTTCTAATGAGCAGTTTGTAACGATACTATACAACACGCTAATGGGCAGAGAGCCTGATCCGCACGGCTTTGCGGCATGGGTTGGTCAGTTGAACGGCGGCGAGTCTTGGTACAATGTATTTGTGGGATTTGTAATGTCAGCAGAGTTTGACAGAATCTGCCGTGAGCACAATATTAATCGAGGTTTTATGCCACTTGTTCCTGCAGGCTCAAGACCGGCATGGCATCATCAGTCGGCTAGGCGGTAGGGGGCACGTAAGGCGTTAAGCTAAAATAAGCAAAAAGAACTCGATAGCTCAACTGATGAGTATGGCGAGTTCTTTTTGCTGTTTTTTGAAGGAACTTACAAGGAAAGTAGAAAACTTTGAGAAACGTCTACACGACTGTAAATATTTCGTGAACAATCAATAAGGGGGATATCAATGATGAGCTGAATTATGATACAATGAGCGATGATCATCATTTTGCGATTTTGTCAAAATATGAATTATAGAGAGAAACAGAGTGCGTAATTTTGAGCATTTACCTTGTGCGAAATATATAAAAGAGGAGAAACACATAATGAAACGTTTTGTCGCAATTTTACTTGTATTAGTACTGGCGCTATCCATATTACCTATGACCACTTTAGCGGTATATTCAAAGGATTATGAGTATGCAAGCAATGTTGAATATGATGATGTTGCGCCACCTGAACTTGCAACTGCAGAGTATCATGCAGAAGGTGTGCCTGAAATAGCAAAGGTGCAAGAAACGGAAAATGAAAATTCTGAGTCCATTACCATAAGTGACTATGAAATAGAGCTTTATGCGGTTGCTTCAGCGACGAACGTACCTACTTTGCCTATGATGTCTGCGGGTCACGCTCATACCACAGTAATTCTTACTGATGGTAGCCTATGGACTTGGGGAGATAACTGGTTTGGTCAACTAGGCGATGGCACATGGACCCGAAGCAACGTACCTGTACGTGTAGGTACAGATAATAATTGGGCATATGTGTCTGCAGGTTCTACCCACACCGTAGCTATTTGCACCGACGGTAGCCTTTGGGCATGGGGCAACAACAATAATGGTCGATTAGGAATAGGTGATGGCACAACGACCAATAGGAATACACCTGTGCGCATTGGCACAGATAGCAACTGGTCAAGCGTGTCGGCAGGTACTGGTCACACCGCAGCTATTCGCACCGACGGTAGCCTTTGGGCTTGGGGTAGTAATGATAATGGTCAATTGGGTATTAACACGTGGACAGATAGACTCACACCTGTACGCGTTGGCGCAGCTAATAATTGGGCAAGTGTGTCGGCAGGCTCGAGGCACACTTTTGCAATTCGCACCGACGGTAGTCTTTGGGGATGGGGCAGTAATTGGTTTGATGCACTAGGCGATGGTACAAATGCTACTAATAGACTCACACCTGTGCGCATCGGCACAGATAACAATTGGTCGAGCGTGTCGGCAGGCAGCGATACCACTTTTGCGGTTTGTGCAGACGGCAGTCTTTGGGCGTGGGGACGAGCCACAGAAAGCACAGAACGAGGACCTACACGCATTCACACAGATAGCGACTGGGAAACGGTGTCAACATCGAGAAGCTTTTCGACTCACACTGTGGCAATTCGAACCGACGGCAGCCTTTGGGCTTGGGGAGCTAATACGAGAGGTCAACTCGGCGATGGTACCACAACCTTTAGAGGCACACCTGTGCGCATCGGCACAGATAACAATTGGTCGAGCGTGTCGGCAGGTGGCAATACCGGCGTTGGGGTTGACAGAGGTTACACTGTAGCAATTCGAACCGACGGCAGCCTTTGGGCTTGGGGATTTAATGGTGAAGGTCAATTAGGTAATGGTACAACTGTCGATAGACACACACCCGCTCTTGTGGCCTATTCTCATATCCCGGTAACAAGTATAACAAACCTACCAACGGTGGGTTTTGTGGGAATACCCGTAAATCTATTCGGCACAGTTAACCCAACAGATGCATCAGGTCAAGTGATAACTTGGAGTTTGGGCGTAGGCAGTACAGCGATTGGTGCATCTGTCACAGGAAATCAAGCGAATGCTGCAACTGCAGGCACAGTTGTGGTGCGAGCCACAGTAGCAAACGGTGGTCAGACCGACGGAACAACTTTCACTCATGATTTTACAATAACTTTTATTGCGCCACAGACACCGCCGCAACCACCCCCATCACCAGAGCACACACCAATCGAAGAATTCGTAGCACGTTTGTTTAATTTGGTTCTCGATCGTGACTATGACGAGGTCGGACTCAATGCATGGTCGAATGTGCTTAGTACCAGAGAAAACACAGGAGCACAGGTAGCATATGGCTTCTTCTTTAGTCCTGAAATGTATGCAAGAGATTTGTGTAACGATGAATTCGTAAATATACTGTACAGAACACTAATGGACAGAGAAGCAGATGCAAGTGGTCATGCAGCTTGGGTAGGTCAACTAAATGATGGCATGCCACGCCGTGATGTATTTGCTGGTTTTGTAAACTCACTGGAGTTTTATGCCATAGCTGCAGACGCGGGAATCGACCGCGGCACATTCGTACCACCGCCCGGTGGGCAGGTGCGAGTGTTTGTTACACGTCTATTCAGACTTGTATTACAGAGAGAGCCTGATGCAGGAGGTTTGAACGGCTGGACAAATCAGCTTGTAACCAGACAAAACTCAGGTGCAGATGTAGCATATGGTTTCTTCTTCAGTCCTGAGATGAGAAACAGAAATCTGTCTAATGAGCAATTTGTAACGATACTATACAACACGCTAATGGGCAGAGAACCTGATCCGCATGGCTTTGCGGCATGGGTAGGTCAGCTGAATCGTGGCGAGTCCTGGTACAATGTCTTTGTTGGTTTCGTAATGTCTGCCGAGTTTGACAGGATCTGCCGTGAGCACAATATTGATAGAGGTTCATTGCAGTTAGTTCCTGCAGGTTCGAGACCTCAGTGGTATCACCAGTCGGCTAGACCGTAGGTGCGCATCATTAACTGAATTTAAATAATATGGTGAGCTTTGGGGCAACTTCATCCTCAGAGCTCATTATTTTAGAAATATCAAATGACTTGACATTAGTGTTAAAATAATATGTATTAATCATTAGCAATATTGAAGTGGAGGAGTCTGGATGACTAGAGAATATGTCAGTAAAGTAGACATAGAGAAGATAATGGAAGAAATCAGGCGTGAGATCGCCGAAAAGGGGTGTCGTAACGACGAGATTTCTTTTTCAGATATGTCGATTTTTGGACCGTCAGTGTCGATAACTCACTCGAATAGACTTGACGAGAATGTTATGCATCTACAAATATCACATAATGTTTCAGCCTATAGACCATTAGAGTCAAACCGCACACTTGGCTCCCTGGTAGTCATAGTAAAAAAAGTGATTCGTAAACTAACAAAGTTCTACATTGAACCGGTTGTAGCTGATCAGAATGAAATAAACAGGCAAATTGCATCATGTATAAAAGATATGTATATTGACATTGAATTGCTTAATCAAAGGGTTAAACACTTGGAAAAGGAAAATGAACAACTTAAGAGTATGCAAAATGTGAGTACGGAGGACATGGCAAAACGATGAAGATTGTACAAGTACTCAACACATTTACCATGGGTGATGCTATAAGTAATAATGCTCTAGTCATTAGAGATTTACTTACATTACAGGGTTACGATTCTGAACTTTATACAGAGTACGAATATATGGGCACGAACAAGTTCATTAAGCATGTTTCTTCGTTACCGGAACTGGATGAAAATGATGTGCTGATATATCATCTTTCTATTAATGTTCTAATGTTAAATAGATTAAAGGGCATGAAGTGTCGTAAAGTTGGAATATACCATAATGTAACGCCTCATGAATTCTTTCTTGAGTATAGTATGCTTTATATCTCTGTTTGCAAGAGAGCGATCTATGACATAAAAAGCTTGGCGAATACATTTGATTATTGTATTGCGGATTCATCATTTAATCGCGATGATCTTATAAAGTACGGATACACATGCTCAATCGATGTAGTGCCGATAGCGTTAAATATGGAAGATTTCAAAAAAGAACCCAACAAGTCCGTCATTAATAAATATGATGACGGAAGAACTAATATTGTTTTTGTCGGAAGGGTTGCGCCAAATAAAAAGCAACAAGATGTAATTTCTGCATTTGCGTGTTATAAGAAGAATTACAATAAAGAAGCGCGCTTATTTCTTGTTGGGGATAGTGGTAATAATGAAAAGTATAAAAAGCAACTAGATTCATTTGTGGCACATAATGGTACTGAAGATGTCATCTTTACAGAAAAAATTCCGTTTGATGAACTGCTTGCGTACTATTCAATTGCGGATATATTCTTATGTATGAGTGCACACGAGGGATTTTGTGTGCCGCTTATCGAAGCGATGATGTTTGATGTTCCAATTGTTGCATATTCAAGCTGTGCTGTTCCCGAAACACTGGGAGGTGCAGGAATATTAATTGAGGAAAAAGATTCACTCATAACGGCAGGGATAATTGATAAGATAGTAGCAGATAAGCAACTAAGAGATATGATAATCGAAAATCAGCGCAATAGATTAGAAGAATTGTCATTTGATAATTTAAAAAAAATGTTGAACGAAACCCTCATTAATTTTATTGGAGAGAAATGTGAATAAAATAGCGTTTGTGACGCCATGGTTTGCAGATAAAAATATCGGTGGTGCAGAAGTTGCTCTGCATGGTATTGCAAGTCATCTGTATGCAAAAGGTGTTGATATTGAGATACTGACAACATGTGTGGAGAACTCCAGAAGCGATTGGAGTTATAATTACTATCCTACAGGTTTGGATACAGTTGCAGGTATTCCTGTGCGCAGATTTCCAGTGAGAAAACTCAAAACATTTCTATTTAGTGAAATAAATAAAAAATTGATGAGCGGCATGCCAATATCTGTTGCTGAAGAGGATGTATTTCTGGAGGAAATGGTTAACAGTCCGGCACTATATGACTATATGAATAAGAACAAAGATGATTATTCTTTGTTTGTTTTTATCCCATACATGTTTGGGACGACGTACTTCGGATGTAAAATATGTCCTGAAAAATCTGTTCTAATTCCATGCTTTCATGATGAGAGTTATGCATATTTTGAGCGATTCAAAGATGCTTTTCAAAAAGTCAGGGGTATGGTTTTTAATGCTGATGCTGAAATGAGATTGGCTGAAAAAATATACGATTTAGATAGTGTTAACACATCAGTGATCGGTGTTGGGATGGACACAGATATATCGGGAAATCCTGATGCATTTCGTAAGAAATATAATATCAAAGATCCATTTATATTGTATGCAGGACGTAAAGATGAAGGGAAAAATGTGCCTCTACTATTGCAGTACTTTGCGGCATATAAGAAGCAGATTAAAAGCAACTTGAAGTTAGTTCTCATTGGTAGTGGAGATATAGGCATTCCGGAATGTTCACAGGCAGACATCATAAACCTTGATTTCATCCCGATGCAAGAGAAATATGATGCGTGCTCTGCAGCTGTTTTGCTTTGTCAACCATCTGTCAACGAGAGCTTTTCAATTGTAATAATGGAAAGCTGGCTGTGTAGCCGTCCTGTGTTAGTTCATGCAGATTGTGATGTGACGAAAGATTTTGTTTTAAAATCACAAGGTGGTTTGTATTTCTCGGATTATAAAGAATTTGCCGGTTGCATGGATTATTTTATCTCTAATCCGGAACAGGCAAATGAAATGGGGCACAACGGCAAGATTTTTGTCAAAGAAACCTTTAACTGGGAAACGATAACAAAGAAGTATATTGATTACTTTACTAATTTGATAAGGGTAAGCTGAATGAAAAAAGTTGCAATTGTTGTACAGCGTTATGGAGTTGAGGTTAACGGTGGCTCTGAAACGTACGCTCGAATGTTAGCAGAGCATCTTGTTTCTCACTTCGAAGTCGAGGTGCTAACTACGTGTGCTCTCGATTATGTGACATGGGCGAACCATTTTCCTGAAGGGACTTCAGAGATAAATGGAGTGATGTTGCGTAGATTTGAAGTGGACAAAGAACGTGATATGCAAAAATTCATCGATATTAATGATGATAAGAAAAAGAATATAGGTACAGCTACCGATTATGAGTGGAATGATGAGCAAGGACCGTATTGTCCAAAGCTCATTGAATATATCAAGAAAAAGAAAGATGATTATTGTACGTTTATTTTCGTCACTTATTTATATTATTTGACTGTGAGGGGAATGGAGTTAGTCAGTGATAAGGCTATTTTAATTCCAACTGCGCATGACGAGCCATATTTATACTTTGAGATATACAAAGATATATTTGCAAAACCAAAAGCAATAGTGTTTCTCACAGATGAAGAGAAAGAATTGGTTCATAACGTTTTTGAAAATGAATATATACTCTCTGATGTTATTGGGGTCGGTGTTGAGGTTCCAGAAAGTGGGTCGTTTGAAGTTGACAAGATTCCTGAAGGGCATGAGAATTATCTTGTTTATGTTGGGCGAATTGATTTGGAGAAAAATTGTCCGGAGTTGTTTAGTTATTTTATTGAATACAAAAGGCGAAATCCTTCAAGCTTGAAGCTCTATATGATAGGTAGCGTAAAGACCCCAATTCCTGAACATTCGGATATTATTTCATTGGGATTTGTGAGTGATTCGGATAAATTTTACTATATGGAAAGAGCAAAATTGCTAGTATTGCCATCACAATATGAAAGTCTTTCATTTTCTGTGTTGGAGTCCATGACGCTGGGTGTTCCAGTTATAGTAAATGAAAAATCTGAAGTACTAAAAGGGCATTGCAAAAAAAGCAATGCGGGTTTATACTATGCAAGTTATGAAGAGTTTGAGGGTTGCATAAACTACTTGCTTGTTCATGATGATGTATATGATGAGATGAGTCTGAACGCGAAGGAATATATACGGACAAACTACCGCTGGGATGTTGTGGTAGAGAAGTATAAGAAGATTATTGAATCGATTTGATGGAAGAAAGGATTTTTAAATATTGCAAACCATATGCATTGGAGGATAATTAGTGAATATACTTTTACTTTTGGCAACTATTTTTATAATGTTTTTATATACAGTGGTTGACATATTATATACAGGGAAAATAATGCTTCTTCGCAACATTGCCATTGGTGTGGCACTTTATTTCTGTGTATTCATGATTGCTAGCTTGATTGCTTTTGTGTTTGAAGTATATAGTGTTCTTCTTGTGTATGTGACAATTTCTGTTATTGCGTTAATTGCACTGGCGGGCATTTATATAGTTAAGTATCGATGTAAATATGCATTTAAAAATATTGAGAAAGTAAAATATTTTCCGCTGTGCTTATTAATCATACTTGCCGTTGGCTTTTTATTTTCATTTCAGAAGTTTGAAATGTTTGGGATGGGTCAGGATCAGGGTGTGTATCAAATGAATGCACTTTTAATGATTGATGGCTTAAACAGCAATGTAGTGCCTGTAAAGGAGTATGAGCTATTGACCAATGAAGGGGATAGACAGATATTTATGCAGAGTCTTCAAAGTCAATACTTAACTCTTCCCGGTTTTTACTTTGCAGGAAACAATGAAAATAGAGGTACAATACCTCCCGGAACAAATCCGCCAAATTCGGCAATATTTCACGGCTTGCAGAATTTGCCAGCACTGCTTTCGATAGGCGGAATGATTCTTGGGACAGAATACCTTATGCACATCTTGACAATACCATACTTAATCACTATTATTCTAATTTTTCTTACTCTTAACGTTAATTTTGGGTTCAGCAAGTTAACCAGTTCTATACCAACTTTGATATATGCGCTCTCTCCAGTAGTTTTATGGACATCAAAAGCATCGCTTACAGAAATATTTCTTTCGATGATTATAGCTTTATTTATTTTTTATCTGACAAGTAAAGAAAAAACTTCTTCTTGGTTGCTGTGGGTTCCGACGGCTGCTTTTGCATTTTTTCATGTAAGTATATATGTAGTAATGCCAATGTTTATGATATTGTTTATTGGACTAGCATTGTATAAAAAGGATGTGGGAGCATGGTTTTCAGGTCTGATGACGGTAATCTTTTTTGCGGTAGGTTATCTGGTAATGACGTTTGTTGCCCCCCAATACACTTTTGGTAATTACATGCCATTGGTTAGCATTTTTGAATCGCTTAGAGTGTATGCATTTGATGATAATGCATCACAATATTGGCTTGTTTTTCCTGTTTGTATTGCTACCATTGGATTTATGTTCGTATTACGCTATTATGTAATGAAAAAAGATTGGAGTGGCTATAAAATAAAAAAAGTGTTGCCCGTAATAATCATTGTACTGACAATAATTTGTATTATATCAATAATTATTGCATGGCACAGCATGGCGTTTAATTATTCAACGCTTCCAAATGAAGGTTTTCACGGTGGAGGTAGATTAAATATTATACCGAACTTAACGATATTTGCTATTGCTTTTGGAACAGGATTTGTTCTTTGCATTGTTATTATTACGAATATTTTTAGACGTGAGAAGTGTTTTTACGTGAAAAAAACATTTCCGCTCACATTTATGGTGTTTTATACCGCACTTTTTATACCTTCATTTCTAATGGTGGGAATGCCATATTATTATTACTTTGCACGATATATAGTGCCATATGTACCTGCATTAGTGGTTTTGGGAGGAGTTACAATATCCGGATTTAGAACGAAAAACAAAATTATTTTGGCTGCGGTGAGCTTTTGCTTGATACTTCCGTTTTCTATTACATTAGCTTTAAACAGAGATATTTCACATATGGAAATCGCAAGCCAACAAGAAATTGTTGAGGTGACACGTAATTTTGAACCCGGAAGCATAATTGTTGTTGATGATGGCCTCAGACGATTTTTTGTTAATAACATATCATTTTCAACAGAGAGCTATATATTTCCATATCATGTATACGTACAGCTAGCAGATATCCCTAGCATTGATGAGCGAAACATTTACCAAATATTCTTGTCATATGAGACTGCGGACTTGAGCGATCGAAATATTATTCACAGTGTAGTGTCACAAAGTGGAAACATAGATTTTTGGGAATCAGGATGGAAACCCGGACCTTTAAACTTATTGAGTCCTCGAACAGAAACATACCTTATAAACATTGAAGTATTAAGCTAGTGGCCTGTAAAGCCTAAATTTTGCATATATCGCTGGTATATTTTTCACTCTGCTTCGTTAATCGTCGGTTAAATACCAATGGGTATTCGCCCTTCTCTCGCCTCGCCGAGCAAAAAATATACTCAGCACTATACGCAATTTTAGACTTTACAGACCACTAGAGAACAATTAAAGTTTAATTATCCGTGATGAAGAATGGCGGTAAAGTTTGAATATACTTAGCGAAAACAGATTTATGAAATATGGCAATACGATGCAGGCGTTCATATGGAATATGGGTGGAACATGTTTTCTGTATCTTTGCCGATGGTTGGTTACAATTGCAGTTGTGAGGATGTCGAACGATTTCAATTCTGCAGGCATGTTGATATTGGCGATTAGTATAACAAATATTTGGAATGTGGTAGCTGTATTTGCCGGCAGGAATATTCAAGTGTCTGATATAAAAAATGAATATGCGGACAAAGAATATATTTCGATAAGAGTTTTAACAATCTTACTTGCACTTGTGCTATGTGCTGTGCATGTACTAATTCTTTCTAATGAGATATACCAATCATTTGTAATAGTTATCTATATGTTCGTGATTTTGGGTATTGCGTATTCAGATGTTTTGCATGGAATACTGCAAAAACAATGGAGAATGGATTTGATTGGAATATCGTGCGTGGTAAGAGGTGTATTATTCCTAGGATCGTTTATAGTGTTTTTTCATTTTTTCAATCTACTTGTTGCGGTTATTGCAATGGCTTTCATTTCATTAGCAATAGTATTTTTGCTTGATATGCCATTAGCGCGTATGTATGCAGATATAACGTTATCATTCGATCTTAAAAGATTAATAAGATTGGCTAAAGTTTGTTTTCCGCTTGTGATTGTAGCATTTTTATTCAATTTGATTCCATCTTTCACTCGAATAATGCTTGCAAGGCAAACAGATATAGAAATGTTGGGGATATATGGTTCTGTGACACTGCCTGCTGCAATGGCACAAACTATTGCGATTTCAGCATTTGCACCAATAATAAACATGATGACAAAAAGCTATCAAGAGAAAAAATACAAAAGTTACTTGCGTATCTTTTGGATGGGAATAATTGGGATTTCTGCAGTTTTTCTTTCATTTTATGCATTATCACTTCCGTTTGGAGGCTGGTTTTTAAGGCTATTGTTTGATGCGGAGGTTGCGCAATATGCTCAACTTTTTAGCGAAGCTATTTTCTTTAGTATGTTTATGAGCTTGGGTTGGTTTATAATGATTCCGCTGACAGTTTTTAGGAAAACTGTCGTACAAGCGACCATCTATGCAGGTGGAGCAATTATTTGCTTATCTCTTGCCTCGTTTATGATTAGACTTTTTGGAGCATCGGGTGCGAATTATATTCAAATAATTTCTAATGCAACAATATTTATCTTATTATTAGTTGTAACCATAGTGATTTCAAAAAAACAATTTGCAGACTTGAAGAAGAACAATCCAATTGATGAAGAGGTATAATAATTGAAACTAATAATCCAAATTCCTTGCTATAATGAAGAAGAAACTTTAGCAGTCACAATTGCAGAACTGCCAAAACAAATTAATGGTATTGATGAAATCAAATATTTGATTATTAATGACGGGAGCGATGATCGTACTGTTGAGGTGGCTCAAGAAGCAGGCGTTCACCATATTGTCAGTTTTAAGGCAAACAGAGGACTTGCGTGTGCATTTTCAGCAGGTATAGATGCATGTGTCAGGCTAGGCGCAGATATTATTGTCAACACTGATGCAGATAATCAATACTGCGGTGAGGATATTGAGAAACTTGTGCGTCCAATTCTTGATGGAAAAGCTGATATTGTTGTTGGAGAGCGTCCGATTGAGGATACCGAACATTTTTCGAAGATGAAAAAGAAAATGCAAAAGTTTGGTTCACTTGTAGTTAGAATAGCGTCAGGAACTAGTATACCGGATGCACCAAGCGGATTCAGAGCATATAGTCGTGAAGCTGCACTTAAGCTGAATGTTATAAATAACTATACATATACACTAGAAACGATAATACAAGCAGGTCATAATCGAATTCCTATGACAAGTGTGTCAATAAGAACAAATCCGGAACTTAGAAAATCTCGTTTATTTAAAAGCATGACATCATATATGAAAAAATCTGCAGTTGTTATCGTAAAATCATTTATGATGTATAAGCCGTTGCGCTTTTTCACAATAGCCGGTGGAGTTGTATCAGCCGTCGGATTAGGTTTCGTTATACGTTGGTTAATTCTTTATTTTACTGGATATGGAGATGGTAACATTCAATCACTTGTTCTTTCTGCAATGCTTATTATGATTGGTGTACAGCTTATAATTGCAGGTCTTCAAGCAGATATAATTGCAGCAAATCGAAAGATTCTTGAAGATGTGCAGTATAGGGTAAGAAAAATTGACTGTAGTATGAATAAGGATGTTGATGGTTGGCATGATGAAAACGAGGTAAATGAATCATGAAGTTCTCGGTAATAATTACTGTATTTAATATCGAACGCGTGCTCCTAGTTGAATGTGTTGAGAGTGTACTAAAGCAAAGTCATGATGATATTGAAATAATTATTATTGATGATGGAAGCACGAATGAGGAAACACTTGAAACTTTAGATTATTACAAGAGATTAACGGACACCGGTTCGAAAATTATTACTGTTTTACAAAAGCCAAATGGTGGACAAGGCTCTGCACGAAATTCAGGGGTATCTCTTGCAAGCGGTGACTATATACTATTCTTAGATAGTGATGATTACTACCTGTCTGATGTTTTTATAAGTGATATTTCGGAGCTTTTAGAAGAATCAAAAGCTGATGTATTATCATTTCAATATAAAGAATTTTTTGATAATAACAAAAGGCCAATAGCATCAAAAGGTTCTTTGTCAAGAGATAGAATCTTTGGGCAGCCGGCTGAAGTTGCACTTAAGTCATTATTGTCATCGCCGCGCAACGTCTTTTCAGCCGCAACGCATACAAAAGTGTTGCGTTTGGGTTTTATGCGCGAAAACAATATTAAGGCTCTGGAAGGCTTGTTAAATGAAGACATTGCATTAACTGCGATGATTATTCAACATGCAAAATCGTATGATCGTTATGACAAAGTAATATATTCGTACAGGCGAACGAATAGAAATAGCATCAGCACGCAATCTGACAATTCGTTAAAAATTGCAATCGATATACTTGCCCAATTCCAACACATTCTTTCTGACACAAAGTACTGTAATAATAAGTTTGTATTGGACTTCATATCGTCACCATATATCTACTGGCTTAGCAAGGCAGTAAGCGCACAAGCACATAATAAAAACATAAAAACCATGCAAAAAGATGAAATTGATAAAATAGTAGAGCAAGGGCTTGAATATTCATATGTTCTCAAATATTCATCAAGGTCATATGTTTATATGGCAGGTCTACTGGGTAGAATATTTGGGATGAAGTGTGTGATGACATTTTTGAAAATTTACATTTTATGCAATCGTAAACATGTGATGAGTATCAATAGGAAAATCGTAAATTAGTATCGCAAATTATATGAAAAAATAATTGGGTGTAAATGGGAAAACTTGACTATTTCTAACAATCAGAATATAATATTTGTCGAAAAGATTCACATAAGATCGCATTATTCAAGTGTTTATGTATTTGAATATAGGAAAAATGAGGAGAAATTATTTTGAAATTTAAAAAGAATATTGTATCGCTTGTTTTGGTGTTATCACTGATATATTCACTTTTTACTGGTATTGGAATGGCTTATTCAGAAGATCATTCAGGACTGGATATTAATGAGAATATTTCTGTGAACGACGAATCATCAAATTCTGATGGTGAGTTGCTGGATGATGGAAATTATTCGCCGGTTGTTGATAATACATTGCCGCCTACTGAAGAGGATTTGCTGAATTCGGGCACTGATGATAATTACGATGGAAATTATGAAGTGAAAGAAGTGCTGTACGGATACGGAGAACTCGATTTGATTGAGCAGTTCGTTGCGCGTTTATATACGCTCGTTCTTAATCGTGATTATGATCTGGAAGGTTTGCAAATGTGGTCTGATTTGCTTAGAAGTAGACGAGAAACAGGCGGACACGTTGCATATGGATTCTTTTTTAGTCAAGAATTTTTAAATAGAGGAGCCGACAACGGGATATTTGTTGATATTCTCTATAGAACATTGCTTAATCGTGAACCGGACGCACAGGGCAGAAGCGAGTGGCTTGCGCTACTAAACGCAGGTTTACCACGTCAAGATGTTTTCGAAGGTTTTGTAAACTCTGTAGAGTTTGGCGTTCTTTGTGAGCAAGCCGGAATAGAACGTGGTACATATGTTCCACCGCCAGGAGGAATGATTCGCGTGTTTGTCACACGGCTGTACACAACAGTGTTGCAGAGAAGTCCAGATCAGGTCGGTTTGGATAATTGGACGGAAGCTCTCTTAAGAGGGCGAAACACAGGGGCGGAGGCTGCGTACGGATTTGTTTTTAGCTCTGAGTTGATTGATCGTGATTTGTCTGATCAACAATTTTTGAAAGTGCTATATAATGCATTGTTAGGTCGAGATCCAGATTCTGAGGGTATGGCGAATTGGTTATATAGATTAGAAACTGACTATTCCAGATATTGCGTCTTTGTTGGATTTGTAATGTCGCAGGAGTTTTATCAGATATGCAACAATCATGGTATAATAAGGGGTACACTACCGCAATCTCCTCACAATCCAAGACCACAGGTTAATCGAGTTGTTGTTCTTGATGCAGGTCATGGTACTGTAGGATCTCCCGGTTGGAATGGCTACAGTGAAGCGGTAGCAATGCTTGATTTAGCACGAAGGCTTAGACCGCTCCTAGAGGCAGAAGGCATAACAGTAAAAATGACACGCAACAATGAAATAAACATACCACTTCCGGACCGCTGTGCGATGATTAATATATGGGCGCTGGAGATGGTAAGAGATACTCGAAGAAATCCGACAGAAATTGCTGAAATAAACAGACTTATTGGAGTTATGGAGAGTATTATAGGCAATCCTGCGCGGGCACACGAACTTATGAATGTGAATCCATTTTATGCTGCGAGGACTATACATCCTGAACTGCGTCGTGTTTTTGAGATTACAAGTGATTCTGTTATTAGAGAGAACTTTCTCGTGATATCATTGCACTCAAATGCAACTACTGCGCCTGTTAATACAGCAATACGCGGCTCAGAGGCATATTTTATTGATCCAAGTGCTCATGCGAATACCAGAGCATACTTTACAGGATTTGCCTTTACTAATGAGAGTAGAGAATTTGGAAATATAATTCTTAACCAAATAGCTATAGCAGGGATACCTAGACGTGCAGGCGGATTAAGAGCAGCAAACTATGCAATTATTCGTGAAATCAATGTTCCAGCTGTCTTAGTAGAAAATGGATTTCACACAAATGCTGAGGATCGTGCACTTTTGTCAAATCCTGCGTGGAGACAAACATTAGCAACACATTATGTAACGGCAATATTACAATATTTTTCTGCGAGATAAGACAGACAATAGACACCATGGATTATAAACTCCCTCGTCATGATAAATTACGTTATCATAACGAGGGAGTACTGTTAATTCTAAAAGCTTTCGAATCAAAACGGTTACAAATGTTGACAAAACGGTTAAAAAATGGTATATTTATCGGTGTTTTATAGTAACCTACTAAGCTTTGAACTAAGGAGTGATTTTTTGAAGTTCCGAAAGTGTATAATATCATTTATTTTGATGTTGTCTTTAATTCTGTCAATGGTAGCTGGAGTTGGTTTAGCATATGCAGCAGCTCCGACAGAGGTTATGGAAGCAGACGATATTATAGTGTGTGATGATTTACAAAATGATGGCTGTTGTTCAGATGGTGATATACTGGATGAGCCTGATGATAGTGATGACTATGAAGAAATTGTAACTGAAGCTGACGATCCTGAATATTATGGAGAAAGCCTAAGTGTACAAGAAATAGAAAGCGAAGTTTTGGCGCTTGGTGCAATTGAACAATTTGTTGCTCGCCTGTATCTTCTTGTGCTTGATCGTGATTATGATCAAGCCGGTCTGCAAATGTGGTCATCCATGCTTAGAAGCAGGCAATATACGGGTGCACATGTTGCTCATGGTTTCTTTTTTAGCGCTGAATTTGACAACAGAAATTTAGATGATGATGCGTTTGTTTATATTCTATATAGAGCATTGCTGGATCGCATGCCAGACCCGGCAGGTCGTGCTGCTTGGGTAAATCAATTGTCTATCGGATTACCTCGCGAGGATGTATTTGCGGGATTTGTTAACTCAGTAGAGTTTGGAAGATTATGCGAAGTTGCAGGCATTTCTCGTGGAACCTTCATTCCACCACTCGGCGGTGTGATTCAGGTATTCGTTACGCGAATGTATAGGACAACGTTACAACGAGAACCGGATGTTAGTGGTCTTAATAATTGGACAAATGAGCTTCTAAATGGGCGCACAACAGGAGCTGCAATTGCGTACGGATTTATATTTAGCGATGAAATGTTTGATCGAAACTTAACAAATAGGCAATTTGTAGAAATATTGTATAACTCATTGTTAGGTCGAACCTCTGATCCGGATGGTTTAAATGCCTGGGTAAATCAATTAGAAAATAGCGTGTCCAGATATTCGGTATTTTTGGGATTTGTTTACTCTCGTGAGTTTGACTTAATATGCAGAGAGCACGGTATTGTACGAGGTGTCGCTCCGCATCCCGAAAACGCAATGCGAGGCGATAGTATGGTTGCCAGAATATGGAACTTAATTGTGATTCAACAATTAAGAGGTATTTCAGATCGTCCTGAGCATATTGCCGGGATTATTGGCAACTTACAATCAGAGGCGGGTCCAACCCTATGTCCATTCCAGCAGCAAGTTGGCGGAAATCAAGCAGGGCTTGGGCTAATGCAATGGTCGTTTGGGCGCCGCATAAGCCTTGAGAACTTTATGTGGAGAAATGGGATATCTCAAAGTGATTTTACCAGAGAAATGAACAGACACCTTACAGGAGTTTGTGCAAGTACATGCATACATCCTCCGGAATTTCTGGCGAGAGTTTTGGAAATACAAATTAACTTTATGTTCTACGAATTAAGAACCACGTCAGAGCGTTTATATATGAATTTTGTAGACTTTCCGGAAAACAAAACAGGAATAGCTGGTGCCAGAGCTTATGCCGAGTTATTCTGTGCATTAGCACTGCGTCCAGGTCCGGGAAGAGAGAGTGGGCTTGACGACATCCAAGATGTTGGGGTATTATTTGCAAGGGAAGTGTCACCATTCGGTGGCGTAGACAACTTGGACAGGGTTTCGTTCAGTGGTCTGGAAGTGAGACGGAACAGAGCAGAACAGGTGTTTCGACAATTTATGACAAGTCATAGATAATCATTATTAAAATGACCATCCTTTATACATGGTTGTTTTATGACTGAGTTGTGCGAAAGGAATGGTCATATATATGACAACGAACGGTGATTTTGTGGAAAAAAGTGCATTATCAAGATTGCTTAAAAATAAAAACGTGGCTATTGTAATGGATTATATGAGAACTATTGCGAACACAAATTATTTTGTGTTCGCAATTTCTGGTTTATTAGGTGCTGTATTTTTTGTTTATATGTATGGAACTGCTGTGCTAGATTCAACCTATATAGACTGGATTGCCAGAGAAGGAGATAATGCACAGCATTATTTTGGTTGGGCATTTTTCAGAAATTCTGATTGGTATTTTCCGCTAGGTCTGTCCCGTGAGTCTACATATCCGTTTAGAGAATCTATTATGTTTACCGATTCAATTCCAGCTTTTGCAATTTTTTTCAAAGCGATTTCATTTTTACTGCCGCCTGTTTTTCAATATTTTGGATGGTTTGGTATATTGATGTATATTTTGCAAGGTGGAATTGGTGGATTAATTGTCAAACGAATAACAGAAAGTAGTTTTGCCGGAATCATTGGAAGTCTATTTTTTATTATGTCTGCTGTTATGACACACAGAATGTTTATGCATACTGCTCTGGGAGCGCATTTTATTATTTTACTCGCATTTTACATATGCATGACAAAAGATAAAGATAGAAGTATGTTAAAAAACATCTTGGTATGGGGTGGACTGCTAAGTTTAGCGGTGGGTATACATCCTTATTTCATAGTAATGGTGTTTCCGCAAATGGTGTTTTATTTTGTCGATGATGTTTTCGAACATAGAAACTTCAAAAAATCTATTCTTGAGTTTTGTGCATCATTAGGAATGCTAGCTGTTGCAATGTACATAATAGGATTTTTCTATTCAGATGCTCCAATCGTTGATGTAGGTTTGGGCTTTGTCAGCGCAAATCTAAATTCGATTGTAAATCCTAATTATATGTCACGCTTTTTAATGAGTTTGCCGTTATATACGGCAGGGCAACTGGAAGGAACCGGGTACATTGGATACGGCATGATTATATTCTTCTTTATCGCTGTAATCGCATTTGCCAATGACTTTAAAGCGAATATGTTAAAGCTTAAGGATAAAAGATTGGTGCGTCGAATTATATTTTCAGTAATAGTGTTTGTTGCGTTCTATCTTGTTGCACTGAGTCCTATCATTAGTCTCAACGATAATATGTTATTTAACTATATCTACTATTTACCGGGATTTGTAGAAACAATATGGAGCATATTCAGAGCTAGTGGCAGATTTATGTGGCCGGTTGTATATATGGTAATGATAGCGGTAATTTGGGTTACAGCTAGAAAATTCAAAAAACATGCTGTCATTGCAATTTTAATAATATTAGTTGCTGTTCAGTATCAGGATTTGTCAAATTATTTTGAAGATAAGGGTTCGAACTTCAGAGAAGTACAAGTGTGGGAATCTGATTTAAAATCGGATATGTGGCACACAATTGCAAGCGATTATAGGCATTTGTTCTTTGTTGACCCGGTTGATTTTGTTGATCCGGTTAATGCTACCGAAGTTAATCAAATAAAGCGGTTTACATCAAATAACCGGTTGACACAAAATGATGCTCATTTTGCGAGAAAAGATGCTAATTTGATTTATAACTTACAGATTGAAACAAGAAAAATGCTGTATGAAGGTCTTGCTCAAGACAATTATGTATATATATTTCAAACTCCGCCAACTCGACTGATTTTTAGTGAGTTGTTACATGTTTATGTGTTTGATGGAATTATTGCAGGGTTTGCAAATGAAATAGCAAGTGCAGTCCAAATGGAAGATGTTGTTAGTTTAAATAAAAACAGTGTTATTAACTTGATGCCGCCAGTTAGTAATATCACGGAGGCCACAGATACAGAAGATGGAAGGATTCTGCACCATGCAGGCGCAACATGGTCAAACTTATATTCATTACCGCCTGGAACATATATTGTTGAATGGGTTGGCTATAATTTTGATCATGGTGTGTTTGATAGTATATATTGGAACGAAGAGCTGACGCTGTATCACGGAATCGTGATGACAGAGCTTGAAAACACCATTATGAATTTTACATTTAGTGTCTATATACCTGAAAACACTTTTATCGATCGTTTTCAAGTAAGACTATTTAACAACTCAGAGGTGGATATTTTAGTTGAGTCTGTTAAATTATGGAGAAATTAGCAAGTTAGAAAATAGACGTGTGATATATGCTGTCGTAATATCATGATTGTGTTTTTTTTTGATTAACAGAGGTTTCAACCAAGTATGGTGGTCTGTACTTGGTTTCTTCATATATTTTGCCTATAAAATACCCCATTATTCCCATTGAAAACATTATCATTGCACCGATGATAAGTAAGAGTAATATGACTGTGGTAAATCCCTCTATAGCTTCTCCGGATATCCACAGTACCAGTGTTTGTATTCCTAATACAATCGACAAAATGAAGAATATTGTGCCGGTAATTGTTACGATCTGTAATGGTGCTGAAGAAAAAGATGTTATATTGTTTAAAGCATATTTAGTAGATGTATAAAAGTTGAATTTTGATGTTCCAGAAGCTCTTGGCTCAACTGTAAAGAAGATTTCTTTTCTGTTGAATCCCACCCAAGAAGATAGTGCGCGGAAAAACCTTTGCCTTTCTGGCAATCTAATAATAATATCCACCACGCGTCTGTCCAATAGCTGAAAGTCAGAAGCGTCTCGTAACTTTATTTTGCCTGTACGCTCAATTAAGTAGTAAAATAGATTTGAGAAGCCCTTATATATCAGAGATTCTTTGCCTCTTGACTGCTTTACGCCTTCAACAACATCCACGTTGCCGGATTTCCAGACATTATACATTTCAACGAGAGTACTTGGAGGGTGTTGCATATCACAATCCATTAAAGCGCAAGCACTTCCAGTTGCATGCTCGAGACCTGCAAGCATAGCGCTCTCCTTGCCGAAATTCCTAGAAAGCTTAACGCCAACGATGCGTGTGTCTTTTTTTGCCAATGATTCGATCTGTTGCCACGTGTCATCTGTTGAACCGTCATCTACGAACAATATCTCGTAGAAGATATTAGCTTCTGATAAGACAGTTTGTAAATGTTCAGTTGTTATTGTAAGAACTGGTCCTTCATTGTATGCTGGTATGATTACTGATAATACTGGAGTATCCAATTGCTGCCTCCTCGTTACATAGTTGTTGTTGTAACTTTGCTTGCTGGTAATATATCATATTATTAATTGTTATTGCAATTAATTAATCCGAATGATTAGACAATCCGGTGAAAATGTGTTATAGTCTGTTACTACAATTATTTAATCACAGCTCTGCGAAAGGAATATCACGTAATATGGTACTAACAAAGAAGAGACTGGTGTTTATAGCATTTGCGCTATTAGCTATATTTTTTATACTGCTTTTAAATTTGCCAGAAAGTGTTGTTGGGCATCGTGGTGATAATATACTTCTATTTATACCACAAATTTTATTTTTAGCGATCACAACGTCAATTGTAGCAACTATTATTATCGTTATAATTTTCAAAAAGAATTATGTCAAATCTCAAATATTTACATTCAATCGTTATAAACATTATTTGAGACTGCTTATTAAACGCGACTTTATAACCAAGTATCGCAAAAGCATATTGGGAGTGCTATGGTCTTTTCTAAATCCACTGCTTACCATGCTGGTTATGACGTTTGTTTTTCAACACTTGTTCAGATTTCAGATTGATAACTTTCCGGTTTATGTTTTTAGTGGACAGTTAATTTTCAATTTTTTTCAAGAATCGACTACACTTGCCATGAACTCAGTAATTGCAAGCGAGGGTGTCATTAAAAAGGTTTATATGCCGAAATATATTTTCCCTCTGTCACGAGTTTTGTCGTCTCTTGTGAACATGTTTTTCACGTTTATTGCATTTATGTTAGTATTCATATTCACAGGTTCTGAGTTTTATTGGACAATGCTTCTAATACCAATACCATTAATATATATTTTTGTATTTTCGTTGGGCGTTGCAATGTTGCTGTCTTCCCTTGCTGTATTTTTCCGTGATTTGACGTATTTATATGGTGTATTTACACTTTTGTTAATGTTTTTGACGCCAATAATATACCCAGTAGATATCATACCGGAACAATTTTTGGGAGTGTATGGTTTGAACCCGATGTTTCAGTTTGTTCAATATTTCCGATATGTAGCTATGTGGAATACAGTTCCAGATTTATGGACTAATATGGTTTGTATTGGTTTGGCATTGTCTTCGCTTTGCATAGGGACGTTTGTTTTCATGAGGCAGCAAGATAAGTATATTTTAAGTTTATAAGGAGTATTGTGATTTGGATAACGTTGCAATTTCAGTTCAGAATGTTTCTATGAGGTTTAATCTGAGCAAAGACAAAATACTAAGTATGAAAGAATACATTGTAAAAGCAATAAAAAAAGAGTTGTTTTACGAAGAGTTTTGGGCTCTTAAGGATGTCAGCTTTACCGTGGACAGAGGCGAAGTGTTCGGCATTATGGGGCTCAATGGTGCGGGCAAGTCAACACTTTTGAAAATAATTGCCGGTGTGTTTAAGCCGACATTGGGCAACATAATTATTAACGGAGAAATATCACCGCTTTTAGAATTGGGAGCAGGTTTTGATCCTGAATTTTCGGCACGTGATAATGTCTATATGAATGGTGCGATGTACGGCTATACGACGAAGTATATGGAAACAAAATATAATGAAATAATGGATTTTGCGGAACTTTGGGAATTTGAAGATGTTGCACTAAAAAACTTCTCATCCGGTATGATGGCACGATTAGGATTTGCGGTTGCGACAAGCGTGAAACCTGATATCTTAATCGTTGATGAGATATTGGGTGTTGGAGATTATAAGTTTCAAGCTAAATGTATGCAAAGAGTCAGCGGAATGATTACAGAAGGAGTTACAGTGTTGCTGGTGACGCATGACATTAATGCTATTAATGATATGTGTACACGTGCGATGCTTTTGGAAAGAGGTAAACTTGCTTGCATTGGGAGTGTTGATGAGGTGAATATGGCTTATGGGACTGCACGGAGTGAATAGTTAAAACCTGTTTTTCGACTTCTGCAAGTCGCAAAACATCAAGTATCAGATGGAGATTGTACTCCACTGAAATACATTCCGCCTAAAGTGACGAGAGTCTTAACTCAAATCTTACCTCCATACTCTAAAGTGATGTATAAACATTACGATAATGATAATATCATGATAGTAAACGAAAGAGGTCACAAGTTACTATTATGAAATTCTTGTGATAGGTGGGATTTATTGTGAAAAAAATATTACGACTGTTGTTAATATTCATTCTGACATTTACTGTTATATTCTCGAATATAGCTTCTGTTTTTGCGGAACAAACGAATGAGCATGACGCTATTATTGATACCATAGAAGGTAGCGGCGATAATGATAATATTGATGGCTCTTCGTCTGATGGCTCGGAGGGTCATTTCTTTATTGATGAATATAATACTACAAATGATGATGAGGCACGCAGTAGCATTGAATTCGATACTCTAACTAATACATTAGGTGACCCTATTGGAACCCAAGGTTTTGAGGGGGATTATGAATTAACTTATAGTGATGACATCGTTGAAATAATAGTGCAATTTGTTACGCCACCTTCTGTTGCATTGGAGATCATACAAGAACGCGAAATTAGAACACATCGCACTTTCTCAGGTTCTTCATTTGAAGAGCAAGCGTTGTCGGCACATGATGCATTTATATCGCAATTGTCAAGTATTGCAACAGTAGTAGGTGATATCGGTGATGCACATTATGAACAAGAAAATATATGTAATTCTCAACAAGAAGATGATGGCGAACAAGAATTGACTCGTGAAGAGCAATTTGAAGAATCTTCAGAGCAAAATGAAACGCCATTTGAGTTATACGAAATACCTGTTGAACAACAAGATGCAGATGCAAGACATGTTGAAATCTTCTCAGAGCACCACGAGCTATTTAATGGTGTTTATATGCGCGTGCCTGCAGATATGATTGATTCTATTGCATCACTTCCTGAGGTGTTTGGTGTGTTTCCAAATGTACTATATCGAATATCTACTCCAACGCCAACGGAATTTCTTAATGCAACTATTGAGGCGTCTTCCGCGGCTGTGGACGCAAACCTCTTACCTCAGGCAAGAGCAGAACTGGGTATCGATAGCATAACTCAAACCGGAGCAGGGGTGAAGGTTGCGATTATTGACACAGGAATTTATCAGGGACACCCTGTATTTTCTAGATATCTTGTAAATGGAAAAATGCCCGGTTGGCAATTTTGGCCTGCTAATGGTACCGATCCTGCTCCTACAAATCCACATGGTACTGCAGTAGCGAGTTGCGTGATTGCCATTGCACCGGGTGTAACACTTATGAGCTATAGAGTAAGAGTTTATACCGATACGGGAATAAGTGATGGCGGAACTGCACTTGGGGCAATAGAAGCTGCACGACGTGATGGTGCACATGTTATTAATATGAGTTTTGGCTCACCAAGCGAGAATACGCCTTTTAATGACCCGCTAGTTACAGCAAGCAATTTGGCTGTGATGGGAGGCATTGTTGTTGTTGCGGCTGCCGGTAATAGTGGACCCAGCTCCTATTCTGTTAGCGCTCCTGCGACATCGCCACTCGTTATTACTGTCGGAGCAGGAACTGCTGGGGGAACACAATCTGCTCAACTTGGAGATACTGTGGCGACCTTCTCTTCACGAGGTCCGGTTGCACAAACTTATCATTTGAAGCCTGATATTATTGCTCCGGGTCAAGGTATCACAGTTGCATCTTTCCCCTCTCGATATGCTATAATGAGTGGAACATCATTCGCTTCACCAATAGTTGCAGGCACTGCAGCACTGATGAGGCAGCAGTTTCCAAACTTTATGCCTAATGATATAAAAGCAGCACTGATGAACACAGCGCGTCCAATTGCTAATACAACAGCTAATCAGGTATATAACGTTGGTGCAGGCTTTGTCCAACCACGTGTAGCTCTGGCAACGTCTGCAGTAGTGAGTGTCATGCATAATGTGCCGGTAGATACTAATCCGAATGCTGCGTTTCAACAACGACCAATGGCATCGTTGAGTTATGGTTCAATTCAGGGTCCGATTAGCCCAACGCAAACGATTAATATTAGAAATCTAAAGCAAAGCACTCGCACATTTACGATTAATAGCACATTTACCAGAAATCCGGGTAATGCAGGATCGTTTGTGTTCAGTAATTTTGCAGTGACAGTTGCGCCAGGAAGTAACGCTCAATTAAATGCACAACTGTTTACTGGTTTTAACACTCCAAGTGGATTTTATGAAGGTTATATTTTGATTGGGGAAGGCACAACACTTATTGCTCGATTGCCTTTTGCAGCACGTGTTACCGGAGCAAGTGGACCGACACTAGATTCGATTCAGCAATTTGTTGCACGTTTATATTTACAAGTACTTGGACGTAATTACGATCAAGCAGGTATGCAAGATTGGACGAATAGACTGAGTAGAGGAGGAACTGGAGCAGATATTGCATCGGGGTTCTTTTTTAGTAGTGAGTTTGCAGCTCGAAATGTGGGAAACGAAGAATTTGTCAATATATTATACAGAACGCTTTTGAATCGTGAGGCCGATACAAGTGGTTTTGCCGCATGGACAAGTCAGTTAGATGCAGGAATGCCACGCGAAGATGTATTTGCGGGCTTTGTTAACTCAACAGAGTTTTATCAATTGTGTGCTCAAGCAGGAATAGTTCGAGGGACATATACACCACCGCCGGGTGGAATGATTCGTGTTTTTCTAACTCGCTTATATAGATTAGCATTACAAAGAGAGCCAGATGTAGTCGGACTTAACAGCTGGACAAATCAACTTGTGAGCGGACGAGCAACGGGTGCTCAAGTTGCATATGGTTTCATTTTCAGTAATGAGATGAATAATCGAAATCTGACAAATGAGCAATTCGTAGCAATATTATATAATACTCTGATGGGCAGAGCACCTGATACGCAGGGATTTAACAATTGGGTGGGTCAGTTAAATCGCGGTGCGAGTCGACATTCGATTTTTGTCGGGTTCGTTATGTCAGTAGAATTTTATCAAATATGTAGAAATCATGGAATTACAAGAGGCACAATGTCATAAACATTGCGTATGTAATACAAAACATGGAAATTATAATCTGAAATACAGTAATTCAGATCCCACACCAAAGCAAACAACGAAAGTGGAGCATTTCGCGAAGTCCCCATAGTATATCATGGGGCTTGCCGAATGCTCCTTTGCGTTCGTGTTTTGGTTTATATTCAGCTTCTATCGGGACGACATTCATGCCCGAGTGGCGTGCACGGAATACCATTTCAGGCCATGTGAATATTGGTCCTTGTGCTTGTGGCATTATATTTGGTAATGCTGATTTACGTGTTATTTGAAAATAGTTTGTGTCGTGCAAACCTCGCATTAGGCGCGGGAAGAGAATATGCATTATTGCTCTGTTGAGTTTAGAGAGTATACGACGGTTTAATGTTGTGCCTTTGTATTTGATACGCTCAACTACTATCATGTCGGCATCGGGTGCTTGGTTGATTATGTCTTTGTATTTTGATGGGTCAAACGGGAGGTCGGCTGCGTTGAAAGTGACATAATCTTTTGTTGCGACTGACATTCCTCGCTGTACTGATGCTCCCATGTTCTGATTTGTCGAATTGTGTAGGCATATTATTCGCTGATGCTCAAGAGCGAGTTTGTCCATTATTTGTCCTGTGTTGTCTACACTGGCATCATTAATAAGGATAATTTCATAATCAGTGAATTGTGCAGCTAAACTGTCAATACATGTTTGCACACAGTCTTTGATTATGGGGGCTTCGTTATATGCAGTTATTATTAATGAAAGGCTTGTTTGCATGCTGAAAATTCTCCGTATTTTTTAGGATTTAGGGTATAGTAGATAAGTTAATATAGAATAATATAGTCGATATATGATTCTAACCCCTATGTGGTGAACGCATTCAAAGCGTTTACCACATACTCTTGTTCTTCTTCTGTCATGCCTATATATAGAGGGAGAGAGAGGACTGTGTTTGCGTAGTTTTCTGCTATTGGATAACTTCCTGCTTTATATCCCAAGTGCTTGTATGCTTCAGATAGGTGGGGTGGGATTGGATAGTGGATAATGGTTTCTATTCCCTTACTTCTTAGGTACTCGGTGAGTCTGTCACGCTCTTCTGTTTGTATTACAAATTGGTGCCAGACGCTTTCGCAGTTTTCTCGTACTTTTGGAAGGGTTACATATTCATTTTTGATTTCGTTTAAATATCGAGAGCAGAGGGATTTACGCTCGTTGCTCATATCATCTAAGTAACGTAAACGGACTTGCAACATTGCGGCTTGAAGTTCATCTAGTCTGGAATTTGTACCTACTACTTGGTTGTAATACTTCTTTTCACTACCATAATTACGGTATATACGGATTTTTTTATCAATTTCCATGCAATTTGTTGTAATTGCACCAGCGTCACCGAATGCACCGAGATTTTTGGACGGGAATAGGGAGAAGCATCCTATATGACCGAGTGCGCCTGTTACTTTCCCATTCTGTTTTGCACCTTGTGATTGGGCACAGTCTTCGATGACATAGAGATTGTGCTTTATTGCGATTTTGTTTATTGCTTGCATATCTGATGCTTGTCCGTATAGGTGTACCACTAGGATTGCTTTTGTTTTTTCTGTTATTGCTTCTTCGATTTTTGTTGGGTCAAGATTATAGTATTCGTCCGGCTCTACGAATACGGGTGTGGCGTTATTTCGTGTGATGCTCATAACACAGGCTATGAATGCGTTTGATTGGACTATTACTTCATCACCAGCTCCTATACCAAGCATATTTAGGGCGATGATGAGTGCATCCAGACCGCTTGCGAGTCCAACGCAGTGCTTTGTACCCACGTATTGTGCAAGCTCTGTTTCAAATGCTGTAAGTTCGTCTCCTAAGATATATTGTCCGGAGCGGAGGACTCGCAACGCAGCTTCTTCATATTCAGTTTGATGAAGTGCATATGCACGGTCAAGACGGTTTGGTAGTATTTTCATGCATTGCTCCTTATCTATTTGTGGTTGAGTATAAAATGTTACTTCAACTCGTCTATTGTGGAAATTAAATAATTTTTTTGGTAGAAGGTTTGCTTTATTAATATATCAAAATATTTAATTATAGCTGTAAGTATTAGAAATACGCCGGTGAAGCCTGCTGAGATTAGACCCATTATTGGTGCCCAGCCTTCCATTATTGGTGCACCGGAGAAATACGCGATAACTGTATATATGCCTGCTATAAACATAAAAACGGCCATGATTATACTTAGTGTTATTGATGTGCGATATGCCAGGTTTGTGAAGACTATTAGAGTGTCAATGGCTAGATTCATTCTGGTATGGCGTACATTGCGGCTGTGCCTTTTTCTTTTTGCATTATTTTGTTGGTAGATAATGCTGTCCGTGTTTAGTCCACTAGTTGTGTAGACAATTTTCCGGTAAAATATGTTCTTATTTGTTCCATCTATTCGGTTGATTGCTCTTCTGGTCAAAATTCGTAAGGTTTCGGTTGAAAGAGAATAGTTGTTATTGCCTGAACTATTTAATAGTTTATAGAAAAGTTTTGAGTTTGTTGGAGCTTTCTCCGGGCAGGCACTCACAATATCGTATCCTTGTAATGATCTTTGATATACACTAATCAAGAGCTCCGGGTTATAATCCATAATGGCATTATCTATTTCAAATACAAAATCTCCAACAGCTTTATCAACACCGGCACTCATTGATTTTTCTAATCCATGATAATTACCCATTTGGATTAAGCTTATAGAACCAACAGGCAGGTCGATACTTATCTTTCGAATTATCTCGACCGTTTTATCCGAAGATGCATCATCGACACAGATAAGTTCAATATTTGAAAATTGATCTGAGAGCGTTTGTGAAATTGTGTTTAATGTTTCAGCGATAACGTCTTCGTTATTGTGAACGTATATAACTGCTGATATAAAGCAGCTGTCTTTGTTATACATCTTTCAACACCTCTTCAATGTCGTATATTGTGTTAATTTTCCCAGAGAGCACACTTACAAATGTGGGATTCTCTGTACTTTTATAAATGAGTGTTGGTCTGGAGTCATCGATTTCTGATGCTTTGAGAATTGGTTTCATAGAATATAGTGAGTCAACGTACTCAAATTCATATCCAGGTTTCACATATTTTTTTGCAAGAGTGGACATATATTGCCATGCGCTTTTTGGTTTTACGGGACATGTATTACAATTGCCGAGTCGTTCGGGTGTACAGTAACCGTCGCTTTTTGCTTGGCAATCGAATGTTGGCAATGTATTATGACTCGATATGTGAGGGGTGAAGGTTACTGATGTTAGTGTGTGGTATCCGGTATTACCAAATGGCATTATGGAAAAGAATGGTCCATCCATAACTGTGATTCCGACATTTTTAAAGTTATCAGATACTTTGCATAGAATAACCTCACACAGTTCGTATTTGATTTGAAATGTCTTTTGTTTTGCGAGTGATTGGATTTGGTTTGTTGAGGCATAGGTAGAGTTTAAGATGTATTTAGTCGAAACGGAAAGCGCAGACCCTGAAAAAAGGTCAAAAGACCCTGACGGAGGGTCCGAAGAGCGCAATACGAGAGAGAATTCGCTATTATCCTTAGAAATGCTAGTGATTTCAGTGTTATACAGAATATCGACATTAGATAACTTGCTCAACCGATTCAGTAGTGTGGTTTTAACGGCTTCGGCGTCAAAGGCATATTCTTTAGTTAGATATGCTCCGTCGCAGATGTCGTTATTGAAGTACTTTTCTGGATTTATATTATCACATCTTATGTTAGCATTGTTGCAAAACTTTATGAACTGCTTTTTATTAGTCCATGAAAAATTAGTTGAGGTTGCATATACCTGGTCGAACTCGTTATTAATACTATCTTTGAAGTCATCTACGAACCGATCAAAGTACTGCGCTGTTTTTATTGCCGTTGAGTATGAACGCGGGTAATGGTAGCCCATGTGTAGACGTGCTTGATTGATATATGATGCGCGGGTGAATGGAGCGTTTTCACACTCAATAACAAGAACTGTATGACCAAGCTTGCCACAATACTCAGCAGCATATAGCCCATATATTCCTGCACCAATTATTATGCGATCATAGTACATTTGAGTTACCTCGTATTAAAACAATGTCATTTGGCTTGAGTCGGGTAGGTCGCGCAGGGCGCCTAGTTGTTTTAGTTTGTCAAGATTGGTTTTATTCATCTTTGGGCATGCTGCTGATATATCATCAATTGAAATGAACTCGCGTCCTTCTCTGTTGTTTGCCAGATCTTGGGCAGCAGTGTCCCCGAGTCCACCTACTGCCACAAATGGTGGGCGCAGTTTATTACCGTCAAGAATGAGAAACTTTTCAGCATCTGATTCATAGAGATCTATACTTTCAAAGTCGAAGCCTCGCATATAGTATTCATAAACAGCTTCCAATGTTGTTAAGGTTTCTGAATCCTTGCCGGTTCTTTGTTCATTCATAAGCTGAAGTTCTCTGATTTTATTGCGTACAATATCAATCCCGCGTGTCATAATTTCTGCATCGAAGCTTCTTCTGCGACGATAGAAATGCGCACTATAGAATTCGAGTGGTCGATGCACTTTGAACCAAGCAATCCTAAATGCTATCATTACGTATGCAACAGCATGTGCTTTTGGGAATAGATATTTGATTGTATTACATGAATCTATATACCATTTTGGCACTCCAAGACTTGCCATTTGCTCATCCAAGCCTTTTGGAACACCTCTGCCTTTTCGCACACTTTCAGAAACTTTGAATGCTTCCCGATCATTCATGCCTTTTCTAATTAGAAATAACATTATATCATCACGGCTACTGATTGTTTCTTCGACAGTTGCTGTTCTTGCAACTATGAGGTCTTTTGCATTGCCTTCCCAAACGCCTTCACCATGTGAGAAGCCTGATAGACGTACTAACATGTCAAAATTATCAGGTTGTGTGTCACATAGCATTCTTCGAGTAAATGGTGTACCAAATTCAGGAATGGCAATAGAGCCTGTTTCGCCGATGATAGCATCATCTTCCTCCAGGAGACCGAGTTGATTGGGAGAGGAGAATAGCGACATTGTTTCAGGGTCGTCGAGAGTTATTTCATCAGCATCAACGCCAGTCATATTTTCCAACATTCTTAGCATTGTCGGATTTTCATGTCCTAGGATATCAAGTTTAATTAGATTATCTTCAATGTATTTATATTCGTAGTGAAGCGTTATCGTGCCTTTGTCTTTATCATCAGCCGGATAGTGGGCAGGGCAAAAGTCAGTTAGTGTCGAATCTTGAGGTATGATTATAAGTCCGCCTGGGTGCTGACCTGTTGTTTGTTTAACGCCTAAGCATCCGTGAATGAGACGATTTTCTTCCGCCTTTGTGGCAAACTTTCCAATTTTTTCGAGATAAGTTTTGACAAATCTAAATGCATTTTTTTCTTTAACAGTGCCTATTGTTCCGGCTCTGTACACATATTTACTGCCAAACATTTCTGTTGTGAATTTATGAGCAAGACTTTGATGCTCACTCGATATATTTAAATCAATATCAGGGACTTTATTACCGTCGAACCCCATGAACGTCTCAAAAGGTATGTTGAACCCGTCCTTAATATACGCTGTGCCACAGTCACATTCCTTATCTGGCATGTCGGCACCACAGGAAGCAGCTGGAAGGAACTCTGACTTTTTGCAACCGGGGCATCTGTAGTGTGCAGGCAGTGGATTTACTTCAGTAATTCCTGCTAAATGAGCAACTAATGACGAACCAACGCTACCACGTGAGCCTACACGGCTTCCTTGTGTTTTTAAATATGCAACAAGTTTCTGTGCTGCCATGTATATAACATCGTAGTTGAGTCGGAGTATATCATATAATTCATACTCAATCCTCTCGGAGACGACTGTCGGAACATTTTCACTATATAATTCAGCTGCTGTATCCCATACGATATTTTTAAGATTATCTGCGCTGTTTTCAAGTTTTGGTGGATAGAGTTGTCCATTTGTTGGTAATGGGTCGACTTTATCACACATATCTGCAATTAGCCGTGGATTGCCTATAACAACATCATATACTGTGCGTTCTCCGAGATACTTGAATTCATCAAGCATTTCATCTGTGGTTCTTAGATAGAGTGGCATTTCGTTTGTAGAGTCACTGAAACCTTTGGATGTTTGTAAAATTTGTCGATAGATTTCATGTTCGGGATGCAGAAAATGAACATCACCTGTGGCAACGACGGGTTTGTTCAATTCACGCCCAAGTTCTACAATTTCTTTATTAAATGCACGTAGTTCATCTTCACTTTTTGCTAAAGGTGTTTCCGTATATAACATAAAACTGTTATTGCATATGGGCATTATTTCAAGATAGTCATAATAGCTTGCAGTTTTATGTAATTCTTCGTGGGGAATTTTATTTATAATTGCTTTAAATACTTCTCCTGCCTCACAGGCAGAACCCAGTATCAGCCCTTCTCTGTGTTGCTCAAGCACACTTTTATATATTATTGGTCTTCCGTCAAAATAATCAATATGGCTCTTTGTTATGAGTTCATATAGGTTTTTCATACCGACTTGGTTTTTAACGAGGATGATTATATGATTATTGCGCCGTCTTTTACCGGTTGTTTGCGGTTCGACATCATCATTACGAAAATAGCCTTCCAGACCATAAATTACTTTTATTTTACCGCCCAGTCTGTATGCTGTTTGTGCGGCGACAGGGAATGAGTGAACCACTCCATGATCGGTAATTGCAATAGCGGGATGTCCCCATTCTGCAGCTTTTTTTATCGCTTCTGCAGTATCGGTAAGTGCGTCCATTGCAGACATTTTTGTATGAAGATGGAGTTCAATGCGTTTTTCCTCTGCATTGTCTGTCCTTATTTCTCTTTCTTCTTCGCTTAGAAAGATGTTTTGCGGGTCGAGTGTCAGCTCACTATCGAATTTACTAATTCCAAGCGTGCCGGACACTGTTATGTACATGCCTGTTTTAATTGCTTCTGCAACTTTTGAGGCGTTGTCTTCTCTCATGAATTTTACAATGTTAATACTTCCTGTGTTGTCAGTAATATCAAAGTTTAACAGCCATGATCTGCTTTTCTCTATGTACCTGCTTCTTACTGCGAATACTTCACCTCTGACTGTTACTCTTCCATCGTCAAGTATCACATCGCCCATTGGTGTAGGTTTAACTTTGGTGGCACGTCCTAATATTGCCGGTTTTGTTTGTTTTTTTGCGGTGTCACTTTTTGTTCTGCTTAATGAACTTTGCTTTTTTGTGTTGCTTTCGTCATTGCCGGATTGGTCGGGAGTGGATGCTTGGGTTCTATCATAGGTCGTAATGATATTTACTGTTTTAATGCCGTATTCGTTTGAGATTACTTCTTCTAGTATGCTTACTTCGTATGGTGGGATGGGGTCGTCATTTCGTAGCATTACGTCCATATTTGTCTTTGGTTGATTTATGGATGCTGAAATGACTCGCGCTCCGCTATAATCGGTCGCGAGTCTTGTATGGTTTTTTAAGAATGGAAATACGTCATATAATGGGATTTGTTTGCTCACTTACATTTTGATTCCTTTGCAATATATTTAGGGGGTAATGTCGAATAGTCTATGAAAACTAACATCATTCTGCGCGAAGTCGCAGAATCTAGTAACAGACCCTAAGTACAGAAATCTTGGATTCTGCGACTTCGCGCAGAATGACAAGCTATTACTAACCGAGGCTGCTGAAAAAGTCCCATTTGTCATCCCGGGCTTGACCCGGGATCTATTACAAAGCTTGATTCTATCAGATTGCGGCTCGGAGGCCGCAATGACGATAGGTAAAAATATGCACTTTGT
>WQWL01000017.1 GCA_009785345.1 Oscillospiraceae bacterium | reverse complement strand
GCTTCGACTGTGTTTGGAATCTGCTCGGTCATTTCCTGACCACAACACACCATACGTGCACCTGAACTATGAATCAACCCTGTAAAGTTACCGCAAAGATCACACTTAAAAAACTTATGACTGGCTTCCATAATAAAATCCATCCCTTTCTCAAAAATCATGTTAATTCTACACGCTATTTACACATTAGATTATATCATTTTGAATACAATAAGGCAATGGGATTATTGTGTTTTGTGCAACTGGTGGTTTACACACCTTTAGCAATTTTGCGCTCAGTGTCCTTTCTTATTTCTTCTCGAAGTTCGGTCAAGTACTTATTATGAGCAGCGTCTTCAACACCATATACCAGGTTTTCCTTATACTCAAGCTCAAGCCATGTATCGAGTGGTGATTCGTTATGAGAAATACAGGCTTCCATTCTGTCGAGTGCTTTGAATAGTTTTGCTTCCGTTGTCTTTTTTTCTGCCATCTCTGCAAACAAATCTGAGAATTCTGCAGCCAAGCTATCAGGCAAAAGTTCAAGCAAACCATCGACGGCCTCATCTTCCTTTTCTGAATCTTCTTTTGTTTTGTAAAATGAGGGAATATCCCCTGTTATGGCTTCTCCAAAATCATGAATGAGGCACATTTTTATAACCTTATACATATCAACATCAGGAAATTCATCGAAAATGAGTAGTGCCATTACGGATAATAACCAGCTATGCTCTGCAACACTCTCTTTTCTGCCTTCTGCGCTCCAGACATGGCGTGTATTGTGCTTTAGTTTTCCTATAATTCCGATAAAATCAATTAACTGTCTAGCTTGCAAAATAAGTTTCCTCCATAATTATAATTCTATAAACATCCGTATACAACATTGCGTAATCGCGGAGCGACATAATCTTCTTTGCTTGGGAATAATTGTTGCGCGTATACATATGTTAGTTCAATTTCCGGATCCATTAGAACATAGGTTCCCATCATTCCAGCCCAACCAAATTCACCGATGTAACTATTACTTCCCCCGACAGGTTTATCAACCAAAGTGCGCACACCAAGACCATAGCCATAGCCCGGAGTGTGGGACCAATTGTTGTATTCTTTAAATCGAACATCATCAAGGTGATTTGTTCGCATTAATTCTAGTGTTGCTCTACTAAGAATTTTATGCATATTTGCGCAACAACTTGAAAGTTCTAAACAAAGTGCATTGGCAAATTTGGCATAATTATCAACAGTAGAAAGTAGACCACCGCCCGGACTTTCGAACTTGTAATCAAGGTCATGCCTTATAGGGAGTGATTCTGTGAGATTATGCGTTTTTTTACTTTCATCAAATGTATAGCAGGATACCATGTGTTCTGACTTGTCGTCCGGTATGCGGAAAAATGTATCTTCCATGCCAAGAGGCGCAAAAATATTTTCGTAGAAATATTCACCCAATGTTTTGCCAGAGAGAACCTCAACTAAGCGACCGAGTATATCGTGGCTAAAGCCATAATGCCAATGTGTTCCCGGCTCAAAACATAGAGGATCTTTAGAAATTGCGTCAGAGAACTCTTGCAATGTGTAGTTTCCATCGGTTTTTTCGTGAAGTTTTTTTATATTCTCTGTGGCTTCATATGACATTCCAGAAGACATAGTGAATAAGTCTACAATTTTTATTTGATTAGCTGCTGGTGCGGTATGAACTTCACCATTTTCCAACACATGTCGGACTTTCATGCTTTTGAATTCAGGCAAGTAGTCGGATATGTTGTCGTTAAGTAAGAATATGCCTTTTTCAAACAACTGCAGTGCGGCAACACATGTGACGATTTTTGTCATTGACCATATGGGATATATTGTGTTTACGTCAATGGGCTTTTGTACGTCAATGTTTGCAACGCCTGTTTGATGGCGATAAACTTCTTTACCCTTGACATAGATTGCTAAATCAGCACCCGGAATCCCGACATCTATTAAAGATTCTAAGAAGTCGGTCGTTTTTGTGAAATCCATATCATAATCTCCTCAATAAAATATGTGATAAATATATATTCACAGTATACCACATGTTGTAATAGTGTGAGTATGTAAATTACAAACTCACATAAAGAAATGCAATGTAAATTACGAAGATAAATATATAAGCATTTGTGCCAAAAGATTGACGAAAGGCAAGGTTATTAATATGAGCATTAGAATACAAGGGCAAAAGGCTACGGCATCAGGTGTTGTCGTTCAGACACGCAAAGTTGAAACTAAAAATAATGATGAGATTGTAAACTCTATTTTTCGTAGTACTTTAACCGATATATCAAAAGAGGCGCACTTCGATCGTCTTATGGAAGTGAAGAGTGATATTGACAAGCAGGGAGAGAGTCTTGTAGATAGAGTTGATGTGCGAGAATTTGAGGAATATCGCAACAAAAAGGATGGTCATTTATCGTGAGTATTTCTACATTATATATTGCGATAACTTGTAATAAATATAGACATTACAATGCTGTCATGATATAATTTTTGAATATGAATTTATATTGCCTTGTTGTTTTGAATGATGATTTGAGGAGAAGGCGAGAGATGTGGAATAATATATTCAGACCGCTAGATTTAATACAAAGAGGTTTATCGGCTTCTTGGCAACGTGATGCTGTTATTCGTAATAATATTGCGAATGTTGAAACGCCGGGATTTAAGGCATCATATCTTGAGTTTGAAACACTTCTTGCCAGGTCGATTCAAGAGAGTAGTTTTATTGGAAAGATGACACACCCCGATCATCGTCAGATTGGTGCCGGAAATTTCGATAATATACAACCTGTTATTCGCCAATCCAAAGAGTTGTCGATGAGAGCAGATGGTAATAATGTTGATATCGAATCAGAGAATGTAAGGCTTGCTCAGAATAGTATTTTTTATAATGCTTTAGTGGAGCGATTGAATAGTGAGATTAGACGTTTGCGCATGGCGATATCGGAAGGTATACAAAGGAGTAAAACAATATGAGTATTAATCCCATTTCTCCGAATTTAGTTCATTTATTAAATCCAAAGCCGATTTCTGCAGACTCAAACAAAACTGATGAACCCGGTGGTTTTGCAGATGTAATGACAGAGGCTTTAAGAACTGCAAATCAGACCGAGTCAGTTGATAGAGCATCGACGCTGCAACTGCTAATGGGTGGGACTGATGATTTGTCAGGAATTCTCCTTGATGCGCAAAAAGCAGAACTTTCTCTGCAACTTGCGTTGCAAATTAGAAACAAGGTAATTGATGCATACAATGAAATTATGAGAATGTCTATATGATTTAAGGGTATAGGGGTTAGTTTATCAACTTCACATTACATTAATTCCGGATGTTAGAAGGTAACATCAAATAGTCTATGAAAAAGCAACGTCATTCTGCGATTTTGCGCAGAATGACGAAGATTGGAGGGACCTGTTATGCAGCCACAAACACAACAGGTAATTATGTTTATAATCGGTACGATTGTTGTTTTACTCGGTGCTTATTATGTAACGTATTTTATAGGAATGAAAGCAACAGGGCAGACTCGTGCCGGTTTGAAAAATAGGAATATTAGAATTATTGACCGCTACTCTATTGCTCGCGACAAACAGTTTTGCATTATAGAGATAGCGGGCAAAGTGTATGTTGTGGGTGCAACAAATCATGGAATGACTCTGCTTGATACGTTTGATGCAGAGGCATTTGTTGAGCTAACAGAAAGTAACAGCGAGTCGGTACCATGGAATATGACTCCGGTGGGTAGTTACGGGAATAGGCTTACAAGAAAAGTTGTTGAGTACGTTGCGGTGAAAACAGGGAAGAAACAGCAATACGACGCTACGCACGGCGTAAAAGATGTGGATGGAGTTGATAAAGCTAGTTTTGCAAGTAGCTTTGAAAATGCACAACGTGAAGGTGCAGAAGATGAGGAATTGTGGCGCGAAAGTGTGCATTATACAGATCGCGAAAAAAGATTAAAAGTTACAGCCGAGGTGGAGGATGCATTAAATATAATAGAGTCATTGTCAATGAAATCTGATAATGACTCATCTAATAGATCATGGTAGGGCGATAGTAGGAAAAATACAACCCGGAATCCGGAGGAAGATTGATGCCGATAGATATAGATACCGGCGGAGATATTGGTACGATTAATGAAATAGTCAGAACTCTATTTGGCGAGGGTGCACAAACTGTGGATATTGTGATTTTATTAACAATACTCACACTGTTGCCATCGATTTTGATAATGCTGACTGGTTTCACTCGGATTATTATTGTGCTTTCTTTTGTTCGTCAAGCATTAGGTATGCAGCAGACTCCGCCAAATCAAATATTAATTGGTCTGGCATTATTCTTAACCTTTTTTGTTATGCAACCTGTGTTTACACAGGTTTATGAGGAAGCCTATGTGCCTTTTGTTGCAGGAGAGTTGACACAAGAGGAGTTTATCGAGGAGGCAATGAACCCAACACGGGAGTTTATGCTCAATCAGGTTTTTGAAAGTGACCTGAATTTTTTCATTGCACTTTCAGGCGAGGAGTTTGCAGACATAGATGAGGTTCCAAACTCGGTACTGATTCCGGCGTTTATAACGAGTGAGATCAAGCATGCTATGTTTATAGGCTTTTTAATTTATATTCCGTTTGTTGTTATTGATATGATTGTGGCAAGTGTTTTAATGTCAATGGGTATGATGATGCTACCCCCTGCAATGATTTCACTTCCATTTAAGGTGCTGTTATTTGTAATGGTAGATGGTTGGCAGCTCATCATTGGTTCGTTAGTGCAGACTTTCATGTAGCGAAGCGGCACAAGGTGCCGCATGTTTAAAATGGGAGTAAAGCATCCTCAAATGTTTTAAGAAATGTCAAATAGCCTATGAAAAACCAACGTCATTCTGCGACTTCGCGCAGAATGACGAGTAAAAGGTCGGGAGGTGTGCCATGATTTCAGAAGGTGTAATAATTAATATACTAACCCAAGCGATTACAACTGTAATTCTTAGTGCAGCACCTATGTTGATTGTTGCAATGGTTGTTGGATTACTTGTGTCGATTTTTCAGGCAACTACTCAGATAAATGAGCAGACACTTGCATTTGTTCCTAAAATTGTAGCAGTTTTATTGACCTTGTTAGTTTTTGGAGGGTTCATTTTTGCTACAGTAGGTGGTTTTGTTACTAATTTATTCGAGCAAATAAATACATTGGTAGTATCATAATGGCAGCGACAGCAGTTTCAATTTTAATGAGTGCGGATTATTTTATTCTGCTTGTTTTTAGAATGGGTGGACTTGTTCTTGCATCACCTATTTTCGGTAGGATAAATGTTCCTATAATCGCAAAAATTGGACTTGTTACATCATTAAGCTTTTTGATGTTCACCATTTTTCCGCAAACTATTACAATCCAATACACGACTTTGCTTGGGTTTACATTGCTGGCTACAGGGGAGTTGCTTTTGGGTATGGCGCTGGCGTATGTGGTAAATGTATTCTTTTCTGTTACAGCATTCACGGCGGGACAGCTCATTGATATGCAAATTGGTTTTGGTATTGTTAATGTTTTCGATACTCAAAATAATGCTCAAGTGCCTATGATGGGTAATGTCCTGAATGTCATGTTCATATTATTGTTTTTTGTCGTAAATGGGCATTTAAGGCTTATTGAGATATTGTATTTGACCATTGAGCGCATGCCGATAGGCAGCTTGGTTATTTCACCCTTAATTGGGATTACGGCTCTCGAAATTTTTGTGCGGGCATTTATGTTAGGTGCTATGATGGCGCTTCCTATTGTTGCATCGGGGCTAACAATTGAGATTGCTTTTGGAATGATGATGCGTGCTGTTCCGCAGATTCATATGTTTGTCGTTGGCATTCCGTTGAAAATGTTCGTGGGCATCATCCTTTTTATTATTACATTACCTGTTTATGGTGTTTTTAGTGCAAGGATTTTTGATGAATTATTTCTTGGAATAGGGAACATGTTTGCTAATTTTGTTAGGTGAGTTATGGGGCAAGGTGGAGAGAGAACTGAAAAGGCAACGGCGAAGAAGCGACGTGATGCTAGAAAAAGGGGTCAGGTTCGTCGCAGTAATGAAGTAAATATTGCTTTTTGTTCCATCGTTATGTTTGGTCTGCTTTTTGCGCTGTGGCCTTGGCTCACAGGCCAAATGACTGCGTTGTTTTCCGAGTACTTGAGTCCGGCGTCGATCATGATGGCAAGCAGAGGGATGAATCATGATGAGATAATGAGTTTGCTCGCTCGTGTGCTTATCGGATTTTTTGTTATTTTGCTTCCGATATTCGGTGCAGCCATAGTGGCAGGGATTGCTGCAAACGTATTACAAATTGGATTTATGTTTACTACCGATACGTTAAAGGTAAGGCTTAATAAGATAAATCCGGTTAATGGATTCAAGCAAATGTTTTCCGCGCAAAGGTTCGTTGACTTAATAAAAAACTTGCTCAAAGTCGCTCTAATTGGGTTTGTTGCGTATGTTGAGTATATGGCATTGCTGGATCAATTCGGCAGCTATGTTGGACAAAATGTTTATATTTCGTTTATTGAGATGATGAGAACGGCCTTTATGGTAGCTTTGCGCATGTGCTTGGTTATGGTTTTCATTGCAATAGCCGACTTCTTGTATCAATGGTGGAAATATGAAAAAGATTTAAGAATGACAAAGCAGGAAGTAAAAGATGAGTTTAAGATGATGGAGGGTGATCCCCAAATCAAAAGTAAGATTCGTCAGAGACAAATGCAAATGAGCGCAATGCGCATGATGAGTCGGGTGCCGGAAGCTGATGTTGTTATTACGAATCCGACACATTTTGCAGTTGCTCTTGCTTATAAGGCGGATGAACAGAAAGCTCCATCTGTGCTTGCAAAAGGTCAAGACTATGTTGCACATAAAATAAGAGAAGTTGCAATTGAGCATGGTATTCAAATAGTAGAAAATCCCGTATTGGCGCAGTCTTTGTTTGCAACATGTGAGATAAATGACGAGATTCCGGAAGATTTATATCAAGAAGTAGCGGATATTTTGGTTTCTGTCTACAGACAGAGCGGCAAGCTGCCGCGCTAGGGGATAGGGTTTAGGGGGTAGGGGTTAGCATTAAAAATGTAGTGTTAGCAAAAAACAGAAAGGCAGGTGAGTCGTTAGTATGAATACGAATCGAATAAAAATTTCGGATATTTCTATAGCTATATTGCTTGTTGCGATACTCGTTGTTATGATATTCCCACCGACGACTACGCTAATGGACTTTCTGCTCATAATTAATATGGCGGTTTGTATAATCATACTTTTGTTCTCACTTTATGTGAAGGACCCTGTTGATTTTTCTGTGTTTCCTACAATACTATTGTTCATTACAGTTTTTCGTCTTGCGTTGAACCTTGCATCTACACGCCTTATTCTTGGAAATGCGGGAAATGCGGGTGAAGTAATCAGAGCTTTTGGTGAGGTTGTTGTCGGTGGCAATCTTGCGGTTGGCGTTATAATATTTTTAATAATATTGATTGTACAATTCATGGTTATAACCAAGGGTGCCGAACGTGTTTCAGAAGTTAGTGCGCGCTTTACGCTCGATGCGATGCCGGGCAAGCAAATGGCGATTGATGCCGACCTTAACAGCGGATTTATAGACGAAGACACTGCACGCGAAAGACGTGAGAAGATACAACATGAAGCGGATTTTCATGGCGCGATGGATGGTGCCAGTAAGTTTATTAAAGGTGATGCAATTGCGGGTCTCCTCGTCACATTTATAAATATAATTGGCGGGATATTGATTGGGATTTTCACTATGGATGCTTCTATCGGTGAAGTAGCGCAGATATTTACACTTGCAACAATTGGAGACGGTCTCATAACACAAATTCCGGCACTCCTCATATCCACAGCGTCAGGTATTATCGTGACACGTTCGGGCAGGGATGAAACATTTGGTGGAGAAATGTCAAAGCAAATTCTCAAACAACCCAATGCATTAATCATGGGTGGTGTGTTACTCATTATTATCAGCCTTATGCCTGGTCTACCAACGATTCCGATGTGGCTTGTTGCAGCAACGTTAATGATTATCGGGTATGTTATGACTAGCCGCATGCGTGGAGAAGCTAATGTAGAGGCACACGCAGAGGAAGATGCAGTTGAGGAAGAAAAGCGTAAGCCTGAGAGTGTAACCGAACTGTTGCAAGTTGATCCTATTGGACTTGAGTTTGGCTACGGGATTCTTTCTATGGCTGATGCATCGCAGGGTGGAGATTTGCTCGACCGCATAGTTATGATAAGGCGACAATGTGCAATTGACATGGGCATCATTGTTCCTGCAATTAGAATACGAGATAATATTAAACTTGGAACAAATGTGTACTCAATTAAAATTAAGGGAGTCGAGGTTGCAAATGGAGAAGTGATGGTAGATCACTTACTTGCTTTAAGTCCTGGAAACCTTGAAGAGGAAATTTATGGTATTCCGACGATAGAGCCTACTTTTGGGCTATCTGCTCTTTGGATTTCTAATACAGACCGCGAAGAGGCAGAGACTTTGGGGTACTCACTTGTTGATCCACCGTCTGTTATTGCAACACATTTGACAGAAATAATAAAGCGACATGGTCATGAATTATTAAATCGACAACAAGTGCAGACGCTTATTGACAACTTAAAAAAATCACAACCCGCGCTTGTAGAGGAAGTTGTTCCAAAGCTGTTTTCACTTGGCGAAGTGCAGAAGGTTCTCGCAAGTTTGCTTTCAGAAAATATTCCGATTCGTGATATGGCGTCAATCATTGAAACTTTAGGTGACTATGGTAACATTACAAGAGATACCGATATGTTGACAGAACATGCCAGACAGTCACTCAAACGCTCAATATCCAAGCGTTTTATCCCGGATGACATCGCTTATGCGATTACGCTCGATCCATCACTTGAGCAACTGATTGTTGATAGTACGAAAGAATCAGAGCACGGTTCGTATCTCGCAATAGAACCTATACAAGTTCATTCTATATATGACAATCTTAAAACAATCATCGAAAATATGAAAAACAAAGGTCAAACACCTATTATACTTACGTCACCACTTGTGAGAAGACAGTTTAGAAAGATTTCGGAACAAATATCTCCGGAGCTTGCGGTTTTATCGTATAATGAGATAGATAGCGGGGTCGAAGTGCTGCCTGAAGGAGTGATAACGTTATAATGCAAGTTAAAAGATATCATGCAGAAAATATGAAGCAGGCTATGGATACTGCTATCCGTGAGCTTGGCTCGGATGCGGTAATGATAGCTCAGAGCAAGGTTCGGAGAAAGGGTTTGAAAAACTTGTTTCGCAAGCCTCTTCTTGAAGTTCAATTTGCATATGATCCTGCCAACACTCCCATGGCAAGAAAGCTAAACTTGTCTTATACATCGGAGCGGGAAAATAGCATGCAAAATACGAGGAGTGCGTCTGCTAACGCGCTTGCACGTAGTGGGGATAGTGACAAACGTTCAAATGTGAGTACAGAGCAGCTTGAACGATTTGATGCTCGTATGAACTCATTTGAAGTAGTGTTGACCGATTTCTTGGATAAGTTTGCATACGTCAAACGTGATATAACGTATGATTATTCGAAAGAAGTATTGAAAATACTAGGAAAATTGATAGATGAACAAGTGCGTGAAGAACTTGCTCACTCCATTGCAAAACAAGCGGAGCAATTACTCAAGCAGCAGCCAGATGCAGATGTTTTGGAAGTTGTTGAACACCTTATGCTTGAAGAGTTCAGTAGACCAGAACCAATTTTACACAAAAAATTCACACAGAAAGTTGTACTAATGATAGGTCCGACAGGTGTAGGCAAAACGACGTCAATGGTAAAACTTGCTACAGAATTTTCAGTAAAACAAAAGAAAAATGTTGGAATAATCAACACCGACACTTACCGTATTGGTGCACAGGAGCAATTGCAAACCTATGCAGATATTTTAGGCATTCCTATACATGTGGTTTATCAAGCCGATGAGCTTGAAGATGTAATGGAGCAGATGTCAGACAGAGATATAATTTTTGTTGATACTGCCGGCAAGCGTCCGGGTGATGAGCAACACAAGGATGACTTGCTTAACATAGTTCGTATTTTGGAGCCTGAGGATATACTGCTTTGCCTTGCCGCCACAACAAGCTTTTCATCTATCAAGGAAATGGTGGATACTTATGGGTTTGTTGATGATTATAAAGTTATGATAACCAAGCTTGATGAAACAAAGTTTCGAGGATCGATTTTCAACATTAATTGGTACACACAAAAACCACTAGCATATGTGACAACAGGGCAAGATGTACCGGATGACATCGAAGTAGCAGATGTTGAATCTATCGTAAAAGCGATAGTTAGGGGTTAGGGTCTAGGGTTTAGGGGTTAGTAAAGCCGCGAGGCTCAACTACTACGTAAACTACCCCCCCTAACCCCTAACGAAGAACGAAGTTCGGAGTGTACACTATGGATCAAGCTCAAAATTTGAGAGAGTTGATGGGGAGAGGTCACGAGATAAGGGTGATTTCTGTTGCGAGTGGCAAGACGGGTGTTGGTAAGTCTAGTATTTCTGTGAATCTTGCTATTGCGATGAGTCGGCTTGGTGCTCGTGTTTTAGTTCTGGACGCTGATTTTGGACTTGCCGATGTCGATGCTATGCTTGGTGTAACAACGAGGTATGATTTGAGTCATTTTCTTCGTGGTGAGAGGAAAATCAACGATATAATTCAATTTGGTCATGAGGGTGTTAGGTTTATATCCGGTGGTTCGGGTGTTAGCGAACTACTTAACATGAGTGAAGCACAGCTATCTGAGCTTTTGACGAAAATCGTTAATGTCGATGAGCCGATTGATGTTATCATAATGGATGCGGGAGCAGGAGTAGGTAATATCACAATGCAGATGCTGCTTGCTTCATCCGAAACCATAGTAGTTACTACGTCTGAACCAACTTCGGTTCTGGATGCGTATGCATTAGTAAAGACGATTGTTAAACATGGTGCATCACATTCTTTACATTTACTGGTAAATAAGTGTGAGAACAAAAAAGATGCGCAAAATGTGCAGACGGGACTGGCGGCTGTTTGTGGGAAGCATCTTGGTAAAAATATTAATCTACTGGGATTGATTTCATATAATCACAATGTTACAAAGGCTATCAAGCATCAGGTGCCGATTGTTGTTAGCGAGCCGAGTGGTGAAACGGCAAATGAAATTGATGAGATTGCCAGGCAACTTTTAAATATGCCTAAAGAGAAGGCTTCCCATAGCATGCTTTCGCGGGTATTTTCGGGAATGTTCAGTACAAATGAGGGATAATGTTTTTGGTGTATCTGGGGAGTACAAAGAAATTTGTCGCGTTTTTCACCAAGAAAATAACAACGACAAGTTAAAAGAAGGTTGATTTTGGCAAGTAAAATATGATAATGTTATTGTGACTGAATCCCGCAGAAAGGAATGATCATAAATATGGATATTACATATAAGCGGAGTCCGGAGGAGTTAGATGAGCTTTGGATTGAATTTAAGTCAACCGGTGATAAAGGCGCAAAAGATGATTTGTTGCTTCATTATGGCTATTTGGTAAGATGGATAGTCCGGCGAATGATGCCCAAATATAACAACTACAATGAGTATGATGATCTCGTGAGTAGTGGAATGATTGGGCTTATTGATGCTGTGAATAAATTTGAGCTTAAGCATGAGGTTAAGTTCGAGACATATGCAGTGACACGTGTTCGTGGTGAAATTCTCGACTATATGAGAGCACAAGATTGGGCGTCACCAAGTTTACGCAAGAAAATTTCTGCGATTAATTCGGCCTATGAAGTGTATGAAAGCAAGAATCCCGATGGTCCTGTTGACCAGCAAGTTGCTGATTCGTTGGGTATGACTGTGGAAAATGTTCACAAGGTGCTTAACCAGACCCACATGTTTAACTTAATCAATTTTGAGGATGCATTGGGTACAGCAAATCCTGAGGCTGAGATTAAAAGTAGAGATGAGAAGTCTCCCGAGGATGAGCTGCTTGAAAAAGAAAAAAGAGCGGTGCTGGTACAAGTGATTGATGAGCTTCCTGAGAAGGAGCGGACAGTTATCACATTGTATTATTATGAAGGTTTGTTGCTTAAGGAAATTGCAGATATTCTAAGTGTTACGGAGTCTCGTATTTCGCAGATTCATTCAAAGGTTTTGGCAAAAATGCGTGCTAAATTATCACATGTTGTTTAGGAGTAAGTATGGCAAGTTATTATATTTTCGCACTATTCGTAGCGGTACTCATTTGTGTTATCGCATTTGTTTGCAAGCTACTTTTCGCCAATGTAAAAAGACAAAGAAAATTGCTTGATGAACAAGAGACAAAATTATTGCAGCTATATACATCAGTTGAAACGCTGATGGAAGAGTTCAATGAACAGGTGAAGTTGACAACAACTGAGTTTAAGGAACATGAGTATCGCTTTACTTCGGGCATGTCAGTGTTTGACCTACCACCGGAGCTGGAACAGAAAGTGCAGATACAACAAGAGGGAGCGGGATTCAAAAAGGCCTTGGATGATGTTGTGAATTCGCCTGTAGCTGAGAGTGCAATGAACATAGCAGTGAATTCAAGCGTACAAATGAGAACTGATGCAATACTGTCACTTGCAAAAGAGGGCAAGTCTGACAATGAGATTGCGCAAGAGCTGGGGATAACCAGAAATGAGGTCCTACTTGTGATTGGCTTGCGCGGGTAGGGCTTGACAAGGAAGCATGGCAAGTTTATACCCATATTTGCTACCCTATATCGAACGGTTATTAGATATTCTTCCCAAGTTGATAGGCTAATAATCGGACAGCGGTTACTCAACATTCTTTACAAAACAGATAACACGTTCCTTTTCAACAAATCCACAGCTTTTATGGAAGCTTTCACTTATTGTGTTGTCGATAAAGCAATCGGAGGCAAGTTGAGTGATGCCTTTTTGTTTTGCATATTGCTCTGCATGCTCAATGAATTTGCGCCCTATGCCATATTTTCTGTATTCGGACAATACATATATTGCTTCAATATATACAACAGGTGATGTGTCTGTGCCGTTGACATAGTCGCTTCTTATGGAAATATTCATAAAGCCAACAAGCCGGTCGTCTTTCTCATATAGGAAGCCGACTTCTTTTTCTGATTCTACTATTTCTTTATGGAATTTTAATTCCTCTTCAAATGTACTGTCCGGAAACAACATGATTGCAAGTTTTGTCCAACTCTCTAAATGCTCTATATTTGCTTGTATGATGTTCATTATAGTATCCTCCGTAATAAAATAAGTATAATTATAACATAATACGTATTTTGCTCACTATGAAAACACATTATGTCACCTCGAATTATACTGAAATGTCACAATTCATCATATGACATGTGGTCTAAGACTAATCCCTAAACCCTATATTTGTGCTTGCGTTGACTTATGTATACGTATATAATGTTTGGAGAACTTATGGATATCATTCAATGTAGATTTTCTAAAAAGCCGATTAATACAGGTAGAATGTGCGGAAATTGCAAAGATGAGATTACATCTTTGATTGAAAAAGTATTGCAATGAGTAAAGAATCAGAGAATCGAGATATTAAAGGTGATTTAAAAGGCTTTATAAGAATAAAAAATGAAATTATTTTGAAAATATTACTAACGTTAAACGCATTGTTAACCGATACTGTATATGTAGAACAAACTAATGAAAAGGTGGAATATATGAAAATCAACCCAATAACAAACCCAAACATTTTAAGAAGTTATCAAGCAACGAAAGTGACAAAGGAGGAAAGCACAGTGGTGAGCAATCGCGACGAGCTGACCTTATCGCCGGAAGCACTTAGTATTGCAAAGGCAAAAGTGGAAGCCAAAAATCAACTTGAGTTCCGCACTGCTGAAGAAAAAGCGCATATAGCAAAAATCAAAGAAGCTGTTAGAAATGGTGAATACAGAATTGACAGCGAAGATATTGTGGATAGCATTTTGTCAAGAACCTCCGGTGTTTGACTGATGAGGCAAACGCTTGCGGATTTATGCACACTTTTACAGGAGCAAAAAGAGATTCTTAGTAAAATGCTTGCTTTAGCGAAAGAGGAGCGGCAAATAATTATTAGCGGAGAGTCGGAAAAGCTTGAAGAAGTTATTCGACTCGAATTTTGGGAACTTAATAGACTTGGAGTGATTGAGAATCAAAGGCTTGAACTCCACAAGGTCATTGCGCGAGAGCTACGTATTCCAGTTGATGAAGATATAACAGTGACTATAATTGCAGAAAATGCCGAACCTGATGAGCGCGATGTAATTAGAAAGCTTCAAATGGAGCTTATGCCATTGATTGAAGAACATGCCGCCGTAAATATGGAAAATCGCGAACTAACAAAGGCTCATATTGAGCACTGATAAAATGGTAGATAAGATTTTCGAGAATATTATTCGGCCGTTGAGGTGGACAACGATGCCAGACGGAAAATATTCAGAAAAGATGTCTACTCTTTTATTAGTGATTAGTATGAGGCAGCACTTTCTGCAGGTGCTCATGTGATTCAGCCGTCGCTTATGGATTTTTTGCGCTAATTTGTTACTTAGAAAATTTGACCGCGCCATATTAATTATGTTAAGATGTTTTTGGAATCAGAATTAATGTGTTAGAGAAGGAGAGGCACCATGCATGTAGATACGCTACGGTTTGGGACGGTTGCAGTCGCCCCTGAAAAAGTCATTAATTTTGCCGATGGCATTCCGGGTCTTGGGCAATTCAAAAAGTATGCATTGCTGCAATTTGAGGAGAGTTATCCTATAGTTTGGCTTCAATCGGTTGAAGATGCCGGTGTATGTCTTCCGGTACTTGACACATTCAATGTATTGCCGGATTATGTTTTCGATATTGATGATATTGATGTCAACGCATTAGAATTGAAAAGCCCTGATGAACTGCACGTTGTTAGTGTAGTGGTTATTCCGGAAGATATTCATGGAATGACTGTAAATCTCGCCGCTCCGATTATTATTAACACTTTGACGGGGCGAGGAAGACAGGTTGTACTCAATGATAATGAATATGATGTCAGAGCCCCTGTTTTTCAGCAAATTTGCAAGTTAATTACAAGAGAGGGGGGCGATGATGATGTTGATTCTGTCAAGGAAGCTGAATGAGACGATAGTTATCGGCGAGAATGTCCGTGTGACCCTTCTTGGGATTGATGGTGACAAAATCAAATTAGGTGTCGATGCGCCGCGTGATGTCAAGGTTTTCAAAAAAGAGTTACTTGTGGCAACAAGAGATACGAATATGGAAGCACTAAATGCACCGACAGTGTCATTTGATTTGTCGAAAACAAGTGATAACCCATGAGGGACGGCATGAAAACATGTGAGTTTGATGCGGTTATTCACAAAGTGCCGGATATTGACGTAATACCCGAGTTGTTGAGTACGAAAAAAGAGTATAAATTGTAGCAGTAAATGGATAGCTACCCACAATATATTGAGCATTTGGCAATGTCCTGTGTTCTATATATTGTGGGCTTTTTTTGAAAATTCAGTTGCATATTCATGTATAAAGTGTTAGAATTTGAGGTGATGTGGCTAGTAATACAAAACCCTAATAGAACAGTAGACATCTTTTCATAATATTTTCCGTCTGGCATCGTTGTCCTCATTGCCTTACAATAGTAAGGCTGCGTCGTCCGCCTCACCAGCCGAATAATATTCTCGAAAATCTTACCTACTGTTCTATCAATGTTCAGTATAAAATAGCAGACATCTTGAAAAACACGCGCTTCCGAACAGGGGGGTTCGTATATGCGAGAAACTACTAACAATATGTTTGTGCAATTGAGAGAATGGTTTACTAATATGCCAAGAGGAAAGAAAATCCAATTGGCAGTTTTATCTATATTTGTAATTGTTCTTGCTGTAGTGGTTGTGGGTCTCATTACACGCACAACTTGGGTGCGTGTGCCTGTTGCTGATCCTGCAGCATCTCCTCATGTATATTCTGCACTTGTAGATATGGGGTTCCCGACGAGAATTGAAAGCGGCAACATACTCGTTCCGGAAGAGAGACTCGGAGAAGCACAGATGCGATTACGAGAACAAGGCATATTGGGCGCTACAGATTTTACGTTTGACATTATGGAAGGAGCCGCCGGATTTGGTGTTACAGATGCTCATGCCAGGCAATTGTATGACGCACAAACAGCAGAGCATATTAGAACACAATTATTGCAAGTCCCAAGAATTCAAAACGCGCTAATTATAGTAAACTCCGGTGAAACATCACCGTTTAGAATTCATACAAACGCAAGACAAGCAACTGCGACAGTCATGCTTACCCTATCCGATGGTGGAAGATTGACTCAACAGGAAGTTCAAGCCATTGGTGAGCTGATAAGAAATGCGGTGCCGGGTATATCTTATGAAAACATAAGTATTTCCGATAGTGATCTTAACTTCTATCCTGTGGGTGATGCTTCGCAAGATATTGATATGATTGTAGGTCAGCGTTCTGCGCTTGAGAATAGGCTGACAGAGCAAATGCAAGGTCAGGTAATGCAACTACTCGCACCTATATTTGGCGCAGGCAACCTGCAAGTTCAACCACATGTAAGTTTGAATTTTGATGCAGTTGTGACAGAAAGTGTCGAATTTACGCCACCTATATACGGTGAGATGGACGGCATTGTGCGTAGTTCGGAAGAAATTTTTGAAAACTCAAGAAGATTGATGGATGCCGAAGGAGTGCCCGATACAGATTCAAATTACATGGGTACAGAGGAATATCCATTTGGTACACTCGAAGATACAGATGAGTACAGACGTGCTGTTATAAGCAGGAATTTCGAGATAAATGAAACAAGACAACGTATTGAGCATGAGCGAGGTACAATTCAAGAATTAAGTATTGCGGTATTGATAAATAGTGAGATTGAAGGAGTAAGGCAAGATTTTTCTGAAGAAGTGACAGATTTGGTGGCAAGGGCGATTGGTGTAGACCCTGTAAACATTGCAGTTCAGTTATTGCCATTTGCATACGATGAAGACACAACTATTGCTGACTTATATGAGCAATGGGCGGAAATGGAAACGGCCAGAGCAGACAGAGAGCATTTTGAAACTATCATTATGTATGCAACCATTGTACTTTTGGGCATTATGGCTATGATACTCGTTATAACTATTGTGAAAGCTGCGAAAAAACCCGTTGTTTCGGAGTCGGCAATAGCAGTAGCAACAGCGACCGGAACAATAGTGCCGGAAGGTATTGATATTATTGTAGGAGATGATGAGCCACAATTAGTTGAGTATGAGGATGCAAATCTAAGTACAAAAACTCCCGGACTTGAACAAATTGAGCGTTTTATCGATAAGGACTCTGCTTCAGTAGTACAACTTCGCCCATTTGACTTCATACGAAAAATTGACTCAGACCAAATTCTTAATGTAATTCACAATGAACATCCGCAAATCATTGCACTGATTCTATCATATATTGAGCCGAAGCAATCGGCATCAATTATCGCATCGTTACCACCGGAAAAGCAAACAGAAATAATCAGTCGAATATCGAGCATGGGCAGTACATCACCGGAGTACGTAAAAGAAGCTGAACGGATACTCAAGCGCAAAATAACATCTATGGGTGTTACAGATAATATAGTTGTAGGCGGTATTGATGCTGCTGTCGGAATTATCAATGCTCTTGATAGCTCATCTGAGAAGAGTATTCTTGAAAGTCTTGATATTAGCGATGGTGAGCTTGCCGATGAAATCAGAAAGCGCTTGTTTATATTCGAAGATATCGCAAAACTCAACAATGCTACTGTACAACGTGTTTTGAGAGAAATTAATAACGCAGATTTAGCTGTTGCACTCAAAATGGCAGGCGAAGATGTTACAAAGACTATCTTTAACAACATTTCAAAACGTTTGGAAGATATGATAAAAGACGACATGGAAGCTATGGGTCCTGTCCGGGTTCGCGATGTTGAAGAAGCACAGCAGAGAATTGTCAATGCTATCCGCAAACTTGAAGATGAGGGCAAGATTATTATTGCTCGTGGAGAAGGGGATGACTTTATTGTTTAGGATTGACAGAAGTTTGGTAAAGCTGGTTAGTGAAAAGAATAGTCAGTCGAGTACTGATGGAAATTGGGGGGTCGGCGCAAAGGGTATGTTCCCGAATGCGGCGACCTCTGCGGAAGCAATGGTAAATGAATACATTAGCACGGCCGAAGCTGAGATAAACGAGAAAGCCGAAGAGATTCTTACAAGAACTCGTGATGAAGCGGCGCGAATACTTGCAGATGCCCACGAAGAAATTGAAGAAGAGCGTAAACGTGGATTTAATCAAGGTTTTGAAGAGGGTTCAGCTGAAAGTAAACGTTTATGTGACGAAGAGCTTGCAATAAAAATAAGTGAAAATGACGAAGCGTTGAATAATATTCTTGACGAGCTGTATAGTGAGCGTGAGCGGGCTATGCTGGATATGGAGGATGAGGTAGTAAGTCTCGCTTTGGAGATAGTAAGGAAGATTATTAATCCGGCAGAGGATGAGCTGGGTACTGTGTTCACATCACTAATAAAAAATGCTCTTAGGCAAATATCTGCTGAGAGCAAAATTATAATACGTGTTGGTGCAACGGAGTATGAGAGATTTTTTGCTTCTGGTGCGACAACTATTGAGCTTGATAGTGGTGTGAAGGTCACGGCATCGGTGATAAATGATTTGTCTCTCGAAGATGGTGAGTGCATAATTGACACAGATGATTTTACTATTAATGCAGGAGTAGATTCACAACTTATGTTAGTAAGGCTTGCGTTTGAAAGAGCAGGTACACATGAGTCAGATTGATTTCACAAAGTATACTAAGGCTCTTTCAAAAACCGACACCCTCGAGCGTGCAGGGCGGGTTACAAAAATAGTAGGGCTTACTGTTGAAGCGACAGGACCTGCTTCGAAAATCGGAGATATTTGCCATATACATATGCTAGATAATCAGCGGAGCATGCTTGCCGAAGTTGTCGGCTTCAAGGATGGCAGAATGCTCTTGATGCCATTTGGAAGTCTTGAGGGTATAGGGCTTGGAAGTTATGTTGCTTATACAGGAAAGGCGCTCAAAATTCCTGTTGGAAATGAGCTTATAGGAAGGGTTTTAGATGCTCTTGGTAATCCATTTGACGAACTATCTGAACCTAAAATTGATGCATGGTATTCTGCCGATAATGTGCCGCCAAATCCCCTGACCAGAGAGCGTATAAATGAGGTGCTTCCTCTTGGAATTAAGGCGATTGACAGTATGTTAACTGTCGGACGTGGTCAGAGGTTGGGCATTTTCGCAGGGTCGGGCGTTGGGAAAAGTACACTTCTTGGTATGATGGCTCGATATGCTGTTGCTGATGTAAATGTTATTGTACTCGTCGGAGAGAGGGGTCGCGAGGTTCGTGATTTTATCGAAAAAGATCTCGGTGAAGAGGGGCTTCGCAAGTCGGTTTTAGTAGTAGCAACTTCTGATCAGCCTGCGCTTTTGCGCTTGAAGTGTGCTATGACGGGAACTGCGATTGCTGAATATTTTAGAGATCAGGGTAAAAAAGTTTTGCTCTTGATGGATTCATTGACACGTTTTGCAATGGCACAGCGTGAAATAGGAATGGCTGCAGGCGAACCGCCTGTTTCGAGAGGTTTTCCTCCGTCAGTGTATTCGATTTTGCCTAAGTTATTGGAGCGTTCCGGAATGCCTGATAAGGGTTCGATAACGGCTCTTTATACTGTTCTTGTGGAAGGTGATGATATAAATGAGCCGATTTCTGACACTGTTCGTGGTATTTTAGATGGGCATATTGTTCTGTCGAGAGCTATTGCGAATAGTGATCATTATCCGCCGATTGATGTTCTCGGTAGCGTAAGTCGTGTTATGCCGGATATTGTGACCAAGGAGCATTTAGATGATTTTGGGACGATAAAGAATATGATCGCGGTTTATCGTGAGGCTGAGGATTTGATAAATATTGGTGCTTATCGCGAGGGTGCAAATCCTGAGATTGATAGATCGGTGAAGTTGCATACGCCGATTCAGAGTTTTTTGAAGCAAGATATGCTGGAGAGTTATACTTTTGAAGAGACGTTGGAGCTGATGAAGGATATTGTTGATGATTAGGCTTGTGCGGTTGTGCACGTTCTGTAAATATTATTTTGACGCTAGGAGTTCCGCGCAAAGCCACACAAAGCTTATTTCAGAGTCTGCGCAAACTCGCGACCCTCAAACAGTGCGCAGCCTTTTTCTGAAATTTCGCTATGTGTGGCTAATGCGCTACACTATACGCTTACAAAATAATATTTACAGAACTGTCTAAACTGTAAATGAGGCTTACTTATGAAAAAATTTAAATTTTCGCTTCAGGTGTTGCAGAATTACAAATTGACTGTTGAAAAATTGCAGATGGCTGAACTCAAAAGGGCGCAGCAGGTTTTGCAAGATTTTCAGGATGAAGAGACTAGGCTTTTAACGGCTTGGGATGATAATGAATTATCGTTGGAGAAAGCGTTGAAGAGTGGTCATGGTGTTGGTGCTGCTCTTAGTGAGCATGATGCTTATTTTAGATTTTTGCGTGATGAGTTGGTTGCGATTCGTGAGAAAATAGTCAAAGCGGAAGAGTTTGTTGTTGAATGTCAAGAGAAACTTATGATTACTGTGAAGGAATTGAAAACCTATGAGAAGCTTCGTGATGAGCAGTATCAAGTGTGGCTAAAGGAAGCTCAACTCGAGGATGCAAAAGAGATGGATGATTTGGTTTCGTTTAGCGTAGCTGTTGAATAATATTGAATAATAATTCGCAAAACCCTTGCTTTCTTTGATGAGTTTGGTATAATTATTCAATCACATTCAGTGGGAGAGTATTTTATGGAAAACAATAACAATTTTAGACCGCAGGGAAAAGATATTGTCAAGTTCGTCGTTGTTTCTTTAATAGGCGCTTTTTTGTTCCTTGCGCTTATTCCGGATGGTCGTGGAGGATTTAATATTCCTTTAGGCTATGCTATTGACTGGCTGAGAGATGATGTGCTTGCCGCCGTATCTTTGGGAGCCTATGCACCATATGGTAACTCGGGTTATTTAGGACTTCACTATCTGTTGGCTTTGATTTTCATCACGGTTTCTTTTCTAGGAACTTTAGTGGCGTACATTTTTAAGCCTGGATTTATTATGAATAATCCAAAAATACGGAGTATATTTCGCAGTTCACCAATTTACTTCATTAGCAAGGCTGTCGGTTTTGCTATTGTGTGGATGATTTTTCTTGGAATCGGCCCGGACATGGTCATTAGCTCATGGACTGGTGATGTAATGATTAATTTGACTGCAAGTTTGGTGGTCATATTCATTTTCTTAGGACCGGCTATTCCGCTTTTGACTGCATTTGGTCTTATGGAGTTTCTCGGTGTGCTGATCAAGAAAGTTGTTCGTCTGCTGTTCACCTTGCCTGGTCGTGCTTCTGTGGATCTGATGGCATCGTGGTTTGGTTCTTCGGCCGCTGCCATACTTATCACGACAGATCAACATGATCGTGGTTATTATACCGGCAGAGAAGCAGCTGTTGTAGCTACTAATTTCTGCTTCGTATCACTGCCTTTTACATTCTTTATTGCATATTTTATTGATTTGACACCTCAGTTTCCTCTGTTCTATCTTGTCATGTGTATTACATGTATCATTCTAGCGCTAATAATGCCGCGCATCTGGCCGCTACGTAACTTGTCGGACACGTATCTTCCGGAGGTTGGAAAGCAAATTGATGAAGATGTACCAAGAAACACTTCTATGTTTACGCAGGCTGTGACCCTTGCTGCACGACGTGCGCATCAGACTACGGCTAAAGATGTTGTTCGCTCAGGTGGTATGAATTATTTGAACATCTTCATGGACCTCATTCCAATAATTCTTGCCTGGGGAACTGTGGCGTTGATCGTCGTCGAGCATACTCCTGTATTTGACATAATTGCGTGGCCAATGGGACACTTCTTAAACCTGCTTGGCGTGGAGGGTGCTTTTGATTATGCGCCTGCAACGTTGGTCGGCTTCGTAGACATGTTTATTCCTGCCGTATTGCTTGGCTCGGCGCCTTTAGAGACACGTTTTGCACTTGGTGTACTATCAATCGTACAGATTATTTATCTTGCAGAGACCGGCGTGTTAATCTTAAAATCAAAAATGCCACTAAATATTTGGAAACTGTTTGTGATATTCATGATGCGAACGCTCATTGCACTGCCGATTATTGTTTTGCTTACTCGCCTACTGTTCTGATTTTAACAACAATAAATGTGCCGAGAATTCCCACCCACCAGGTGATAGGATGAATCGGCACATTTTTTGTTGCAAAATATACCGTAAAGATACCATACTTTTAAACGGGGATTATCAACTATCCACTCCTTTGAACAAGCCCGCTTTTTAGACGGGCTTGTTCATGGTGTCATTTTATTTGACTAGCGAGGAGGACTTTTCAGGGCAGTCACTTGTAAGAGGGTAAGATAATTGACTAATTAATACAGAAATGCTTGATTTTAGTGTCAAAATTTGCGATAATATTTGATTATCGGTGGAGTACAATATTGTGTAATAGGGCATTACAATTAAAGGAAACTGTAGATGATAGAAAAAGTAATTCATTATGTTTGGTTAGGGAGTAAAGAAGTCCCGGACGCATTTGCCGCTTTCATCGAAAATTGGCAGAAACTTCATCCACATTGGGAAATTATGAAGTGGAGTGAAGAAAATTATGACTGCGAAAGTAACGATTGGATAAGACTGGCAATCGAGCAAAAGAATTATTCACTGGCTGCTGATGTTATAAGAAGCTCGGTTTTACTTAATCATGGCGGTGTCTATCTTGATACGGATATTGAACTTGTCAAGCCCCTTGATGAGTTGGTAGAAGAAAACGATTTTTTTATTGGATATGAAACAGACCTCTGGTTTGGTTGCGCTGTTTTAGGTGCGAAAAAGAACCACAGAATAATGCGTGAGGTATATGAGAGGTATCTCACACCTTGTAAAAAAATAAATGTCCACTCAAATATGTTATGTGTGTTGAATTTTAGTGCTGCAATAAAAAAACTATATGGAATTAAACTTGATGGGAAAACAAAAAAAATAGATGATAATGCAATGCTTCTTGCTACAGAATATTTTTTTCCACAACATTACATTACTCGCGAAATAGAAATGACAGAGAACACGGTGGCAATACATCACTATTCGTCGGCATGGCATTCTACAGGAAAACTTGTGGGCCGAAAAATTGCTAAGTCAGCAAGATTTGTATTGGGTAAACGAATTTTTAGCTGCTTTGAAAGAATAGCTAGAATTAACATGCTCACTAAATTAAAGTGGGAGTATAGGAGAAGGAAAATTGTTAAACAATAAGAAAAAAGAGTTTCTATACGCACTTAGTGTTTTTGGACCAAACTTAGTATTTACAATGCTGTTGGCATATTTTACAAGTGCTGTGAACCCGCAAAATTTGCGCGAGGACATAGCACTTTGGGCATGGATGCAGGAAGGCGGTATATATGCAGTGCCAATAGTTATGACATCGATATTTGGATTGTTGTTCACTGTTGGGCGTGTGTTTGATGCACTTATAGATATTCCGCTTGCCGCAAAACTTGATAGGATGAAAAATAAATATGCGCGCTTGAGATTACCAATTTTAATTTCGATTGTTCCATTAGTAGGTGGCGCAATTGCACTTTGTTTTCCGTTAACTTTGACTCCAAACAGCGCACTTAACACAATTTGGTTTTTTATTGCGCTAATTGTATTTTTCTCCGCATATACTCTTGTTATGGTCGCATTTTACAGCGGTCTTTCAAGTATCTGTAAAGATCGTGCACAACGCGCGAGGGTTGCTTATTTCAAGTCATTTATTGATACTGTTCAATTTGCATCAGCGTATGCGGTGGCTCCGCTAATTTTGTCTGCACTTAGAGGAACAGGGCTTAATATTATGCATATTATTTTGTTCACCATCCCACTTATGGCGACGCTGTTTATTCCGCTACTGTTGTCGAAAGGACATAAAGATACAGAGGAAAATTCAGAACTAAATAATGAAATAAGAGAAGCAACTGCAAAGATAAGCATACTTTCAAGCTTATCATTTGTTATGAAGAACAAAGCATTTTGGCCATGGATGGTTGTTGTGTTTATTTATTTCATGGGATTACAATTATTCCTTACAATGCAAAACGAGTTGATTTCGGGGGTTCTGCAGCTTCCCGCTCAATATGCGGCATTGCTCAATGCCGCCGCATTTGGTCCGGTTCCCATTATGCTTTACTTCTATAATAAACTCACAAGGAAAAAAGGAATCAGATTTGCACTTCAAATGTCCACCTTGTCGTTTGCTGTAGGTATTTTGTGCTTTTCGTTGGGGTCGGCGATGTTTTTCCCAGACTCTATAGTTCCACGTATAGTTATAAACATTATAGGTGGCACAATTTCAAGCTTCTCAATAGGTGCGTTCTTTATGATGGTGCTTATGATTCCGTCTCAAGTTGCATCAGTTGAACTCAAAGTTCTCAAACGCAGAAATTCGGCAATGTATTTTGCGGGACAAGGCATTGTAATAGGCATAGCTGGAGCAATCGCTACAGGTCTTATTGCAGACACATCCCTTAGAGGCATTGGTGAAATTTTTGTATATACCAACATGCCCGGGATCGAAGGAGGCATGTATAACATTCCGTTGGGTGGCTTTATAACTCCGTTTATTGTGTCAGCACTATGTTTGATTTCTTTCGGAATGGCATTTTTTATGCCAAAGAGTTATGACACAAAAACTATTGGAAAATTGTTTGATGCAAACTATGTCCCAGATAGCGAAGATTTGGCGGACTCAGAGATTGTAGGGGAAAAGGTAGATGCCGGAGGGTAAAATGATACGTGTGAATACAATAAATGGGGAATTGTTGTGCAGGATGCTTCTTAACGGGTTTACTAGTCTGTCGTACAATAAAGACTATCTGGATGACTTAAATGTTTTCCCCGTTTCAGATAGTGATACCGGCACAAATATGAAAAACACGTTTGAAAAAGGGATAGCTGAACTTACTGACGAATCCTCGTTTCATACGGTGTTTTCAGCCTTTGTAAAAGGAATGTTAGTTGGCTCAAGGGGCAACTCAGGTCTTATATTATCGCAGTATTTTTTAGGAATATACGATTATACAAAGGATAAAGAGTCAGTCACAAGTGCTGATTTATGTGGCGCTCTGCAGCATGCTTATTGCATGGCTTGCAGAGCGGTTCTTCAACCTGCTTACGGCACCATGCTGACAGTAATGCGTGATGCGATTAGTAGAGTGGTGCCTAAAATCAGCGAGAAGACATCTGCAAAAGAATTTTTCAATATTTTTGTTGAAGAAATGTTTTTGTGCACGCAAGAAACCGTAAAACAAATGGACATGCTACGAGAAAATAATGTCGTGGATAGCGGTGCATTGGGTTTATATCTGATTTTTGACGGAATGAAGAGAACGTTGAACGGTGATGTTCAGTATTTTGATTGCGAGCAAAGCGAATTGCTACCAAAACGCATCCCAAGTGTTGCTAAAAATGTTTCGTTTTTCCGCTATTGCACCGAGTTCATTTTAAAGAAACACGACACACAAAAAAGAGATTACTTTGTCAGCTTACTTGAAGAAAAAGGAGAATCAATTGTTGTTGCAGAAGATGGAGACATTCTGAAAGTTCATATACATACAAACAAGCCGCAAGAAATAATTGATGAGTTTTCTGAGTACGGCAATATTGCGATTAAAAAAGTTGATGATCTCTTTATGACACAGGAGTTCGAAAAACTAAAGCAACGAAAGCATGCGGAATTTGCGGTCGTTGCATTTACAAACGGAGAGGGTAATGCAACACTTTTAGAGCAATTGGGTGTAGATGTTGCATTTAGTGTTCCGGCAGGTCATTTTCCGGATGAAGACGAACTCAAAATGCTGCTTGATGATTTGTTAGAAGAAAATCTGATTGTTTTTCCCGATGATAAACAAATACAAGAGAGGCTTAAACGAATTAAGTGGTTTTCAAATCTTGGCAATCTATATGTTGCGGAAACTGACAGTTTACCAAAAACATTTTTTACACTTTCGTCATTGATTTTTGCCGATGATTTTAAGAACATTACAAAATCGCTTGATAACCTGAAAAAGCAGCAGACATTTCAGACTAAGATAACAGCCACCGGCACAAAAGAAGATGAGCAATATTCAGCGTATTTGAATAATAAAGTTATTGCTGAAAATAACTTTAAGGCTTTATTAAATGTAGTGGCTAATGAAGATGTTTTGAGTCAGTATTCGACAGTGGTTGTTTTTGGTGGAAAAGACTGTAGGCCAAATGATGTTGCTAGTGTTTGTGCTCACTTTGAGAACAATGACAGTATTGAGTTTACATATTTTGACGGTGGGCAGTGTGATTGCGATTTTATTATCGGAGCATTTTAATGGAAAATTACAAGAGAACTGTCGCAAGAGATATTGATGCGATAACAAAGTCTGACAAGACATTAAAAGATGTTTATCACGTAATGTTCTCACACTACGATCATTTTGCATATGAACAACTTGTTGACTATGAAATTGAAGCGGTAACATATAAAGAATTTGATCTGGAAATAAAGGCATTTGCGGCATATATGAGACATACTTATCCGGATATTTCGGGGGAATACGTAGGTATCGATCTCGCCAACTCACCAAACTTTTTGATTGCTCTTTGGGGAACGCTAATGAGCGGAAACAAACCGTATTTGATTAACTCATTTTATCCAAGTGAACTTAGAGCAAGGTTGCTTAAAATGCTCAATGTCAAAATAGTGATAACCAATGCGACTGATTATACGGATTTTACGAATGTTGATATTAATGGATATAATAAGAATTGTCCGCAAATTTCTGACGAGCATTGGCAAAATGAGTTCGCACTTTCCTCGACACTAACAGGACTTGAGGCAAAGATATGTGTGTTTGATGGCGATGCTGTTGTTAATCAACTGTTAAACACCCAAGATGTTTTGAAAGACAATGACTGGCTAATTAGCGACTATCAAAATAGAATTAAAATTGCCATGATTTTACCACTTTTCCATATCTTCGGAATAATGGCAGGCTACTTTTGGCTTGGCTTTTTTGGGCGTACGATGGTTTTTCTTAAAGACAATTCACCTGAAACCATTAGAGGAACAATAAATAGACACAATGTGACACATATATTTGCTCCTCCGATATTATTCCATAAATTATATAATGGGATAATGAGTGGTGTTTTGCGTGAGAGTGAGAAGAAACAGAAGAAATTCCAAAAAGGGCTCAAGCTTGCGTTTGCTTTGCAAAATATATTCCCTTCGTTGGGAGTACGAATTTCGAAAAGACTCTTTAAGGAAGTTTTGACGGCATCATTCGGAGCATCACCTCAGTTTATGATTTCCGGTGGTGCTTATATAGACAGCGATGCCTTAAGAGTTATAAACTGTATAGGCTACCCGCTGTTTAACGGGTATGGCACAACAGAAACTGCGATTTCGGGTGCAAATCTGGCAAAGAAAATAAGTTTAAGGGTCGATGGCTCGATTGGGAAACCTTTTACGAGTATCAACTATACACGCAAAGATGATGAAACATTAGTTGTTTCAGGTAACTCAATTTGTAAACGTATAATCACGTTTCAAGGCGAAGAAAGTGAGTTTAGTAGCATTGAAACAAACGATTTGATAAAAACAATAAACGGTAGGCACTTTATTGTTGGACGAAAAAGCGACCTATATATTGGCGAAAACGGTGAAAATATAAGTCCTGATATAATTCAAAACGCGTTAGAAGTTAAAAAAGCAAATAGATTCTCTGTCTTGGAGCTGGACGGAAAGCTTATAATTGTTTTAGAGTATGGCGAAAAATTAGCAAATGAAATAATTGTTAAAGAAATAGAGAGCATTAAAGAAATGTTGAGTAAAGTCACTTACGGCAACAATATCGTCGACATTTTTGCCACTCGCCAGCTCATTGCAAACCCTAATGCGATTAAAGTGTCTCGTGCATTATTACGCCGAAAAGTAGCTGAGGGCGAAGTTATTTTGACGAGTTATAAAGAATTAATCGACAATGCAAGAGAACAAAGTGACAGTGTCGATGATGCTACAATGTTTTCAATAAAGCAGGCGTTTATAAATGCTACAAATACAGCTGAAGAAGTTAAATCGGATTCAGACTTCTTCATCGATTTAGGTGGCACAAGTCTTGACTACATGATGTTGATAAGCGATCTTGAAAGTATGTTTGGCATTCAAATTGTCTTTAAAGATGGTCTGAACTTACGCACTCCGAAATGTTTTCATACGTATATCAAGAATCATCCTTTTTCATGACAGTTTTGTGCAAAGAAATCCGAAAGGAATGATCATCATAATGAACAAAGCGTTGTATTATTTCGGACTTATACAGTTACTGCTTGTCCAACTGTTTTTATTTAAAACAAAAAAATATTATGAAGATGAAGGTAAACAAAACAAACGAATTGTGGGTAGTGCAATAATTATATCAAACCATCGTTCATTTTGGGATGGTATCGTCATTGCACTTATATATTTCTTCAAAAGATTGCACTTTTTAGTTACCGATTTTTACAGAAACAAACGAAGATTATTAAAATTTATTATAAGCGTTGCAGGTGGGATATTTGTTGGCGAAAACGGGCAAAACTTTGATTTTATTGAAAAAAGTAAGAAAGTAACTGCAAAAGGCAGAGCTATACTGATGTTTCCCGAGGGAGGCTTCAAGTTTACATATGAACCGTCGAAATTCTCAGCAGGATATATAATGCTTGCGATTAAAACAGGTGCAAAAATTGTTCCGGTTGTTAACGATTTTAATTATGGTCTTTTTAAAAGAGTTCACATAATGGTTGGAAACAGCATAGATTTATCAAATCATTTCGGAGCTGATATCACTAAAGAAAAGTTGAATGAAATTAATGATGAGATAAGCAATAAATTTCTAATGCTATTTTATAAGTTGAAAAGAAAAAAGGCGGAAAAACTTTCGAATAATTATACTTTTGCTTCGCCAAAAAAAGGTGATGTTATTCGAGTGTTTGTTGGTCACTACCATCACTACGGCGTATATCTAAATGCAGGCGAGGTCATACAATTTGGGCATACAATAAACAGGAACGGTGATAATGTAGTTGTCAACAGCGTTTCATTAAATGATTTTTGCGACAATAAAATCCCGGAAGTACGCACGCTTAAAAGAAGTGAAAAAAGATTTGTTAGAAGTTTGGAAGATATGGAAAAGTATGCCAAGTCATGCATAGGACAAGGTGGATACGACATAGTAAACAACAATTGTCTTGACTTTGCAAACAGAGTAACACTAGATTTATAGATAATGTCAAAGTGTATCTGTGAAAAACTAACGTCATTCTGCGACGACCCGCAGAATAACGAAACATGTGGAGGGAGATTAACAATTTATGAAATACAGTTATGCGATTTTTGCAGACATCACATGCGATTTATCTTTGGAGGTTAGAGAGCGTTTTGAAGTTGACGGATATATGAAAAGCTATATGAGCAGTCCGGACGCAGATGAGGTTGAAGGTACACTCGATTTAAGCGATGCCGAAGTTGACGCATTTTATTCGTTGTTAAAAGCACATAAAAACAAATACAAAACAGCCGCGCCAAGTGTTGATGATATCGTTTCGTATTTTGAAACATTCTTAATACAAGGACAAGATATTTTGGCACTAAGTATATCGAGTGCACTAAGTGCCACATACAATTTGATGATATGCGCACAAGAAATAGTATGTCAAAAATATCCCGAGCGCAAGGTTTTAATTATTGATTCTATGAGATACTCAATGGCTCTCGGACTCTTAACAATCAAAGCTTGTAAGTTACGTGGAGAAGGTTACACAATAGAACAAACTGCTGAAGCGATAGAAAATGTTAAGAGGACAATTCATCAAATGGGTCCCATAGACGATTTGTTTTGGGTGGCATCAAAAGGGAGAATCTCGCACGCAAAGGCGTTTTTTGGCTCTGTGGCGGGAATAAAGCCAATGGGAGATTTTGACTCAAATGGTATGGTGACGGTTCTAGCTAAAGTAAGTGGCTACGAAAAAGCTTACAAGACAACAGTTAAGTATATCGACAAAACGATAAAAGCTGCAAATGAGCAAATTGTTTTTGTTGTCCACTCTGCGAGAAGAAAACAGGCGGAAATATTAGCTGCACAAATAACAGAAAAAATTAAGCCAAAGGAAGTTATTATTAGCAATATGTATCCCATGAGCGGAATAAATGCAGGACCCGGTCTTCTAGCAGCATACTATTTTGGGACAGAAATTACAGATTTGGAAAATGAGAAAAAAATTATTGGCGATATAGTGAGAAGTTTATGAGTATGTCTGCTATAACATTAAATAATCCTTGGGTAATTGCCACTATTATATTTGTTGCGGTTAATGTTATCGTTTTGTTTTTTGTAGTACCTATCGTGATTTTTTGTAACACAATATATCGTAATCCAAAAAAGAAAAGAACAAGAGAGTGTACTAATACAAAAGATGAAGAGCAAATGCGGATGTTCGAAGAAGGTACAACCTGGGCGAAACAATATGAGGATATAACTGAGAAATTGCACATTGTAAGCGATGGGTTGAACTTATATGGCGAATATATAAATTTAGGATTTGACAAATGCGCGATAATTTTGCAGGGAAGAACTGAATCGTTGCTCTACTCCTACTATTTTGCCGATGTTTACGTCAAAAATGGTTACAATATTTTGGTTGTCGATGTAAGAGCACACGGGCTTAGTGATGGGAAATATCAAACAGCAGGTATTAAGGAAAGCGATGATTTAGTTTTATGGATTAAGCTGATTAATGACAAATATGCAATAAGCGATTTTGCTATTCATGGTATTTGTGTCGGTGGTGCGACAGCGATTTATACATATGTCAAACTAAAAAATGAAGGCATAGATTGGGTAAAAACACTAGTAACAGACGGGTTATTTCAAAGCTATTATGAAATATTTAAGCAAAACTTTAAAATGCGTAAAAAGCCCGTTTTTCCTGCACTGCACTTAGTTTTTTTTCTGACTTTCATCCTCGCTAAAGTCAGACTTTTTAGTGAAACACCATTGAAATATATGGGAAATATTGATATTCCGATTTTGCTCATTTGGAGCGCTAAAGATATTTTTTGCACAAGGTCAAAGTGTGAGGAGTTGTATGAAGCGTGTGTGTCGAAATACAAAGGAATTTATTTTTTCCCCGAGGGCAGACACTCTCACGTCAGATCCAGCCAAGAAGTTAAGTACGATGATGTTGTTGGAACTTTTTTACAACAGCGCTCTTATACTAATCCCCGTTTAAAAGGATGAAACAGATGCAAAAAATTCTTATATTGACCACCGGAAAGGGTGGTGGGCACAGGAGTAGCTCTGATGCCATAAAAGCGGCGATACACGAGTTAGACCCTGATGTGGATGTGAATGACTATGATGCAATGAATTTTTTTTATGGATATACCGGCGACGAAGAAGGCTATATTTCATTTACCACACGTTATAGATTTTTTTGGAAGTGTTTTTTTGAAATAACATCATTATTCAAAGGCATTTCTAATTACATTCTTTCCAAGCCCATTTATAAACGTTTTAGCAAACTGATTAAAGAATATAAACCGGATATAATTTTGTCGGTTCATCCATGCTTTGTTGGAAGTGTTAATATATGCTTAAATAGAATGAAGTTGACTATTCCTGTTTATACGTGCATTATAGACTTAGTGAAGCATTCATACTTATGGCATGAGAAAAAATGCGAAATAACGTTTGTGCCCACACTCAAAATGTGTGATTTTCTTTTGAAAAAGGGTTTCCAAAGGAAAAAAGTAGTTCATTCCGGTTTTCCCATAAACACTAAATTTGATAAAATAAATAAGAATCCAAAAGAAAAAATATTGATTCCTAATGTTTTAATGGTCAATCCCAGTTTGAAAAGTGAGAAAGTAACTTTAAAACTTATCTTAGCAGCATTAAAGCATAACGTAAATTTAACTGTTGTGACCGGAAGTAATAAAAAACTTAAAGAATTTCTGGATGAAAAGCTTTCGAACGTTGAGAACGTAACAGTTCTGGGGTACGTGCTTGATATGGCAGAAAGGTTGTCTCGCGCCGATGTTTTAATCACAAAAGCAGGTCCAAATATAATCTTAGAAGCAGTAAAAATGTGCGTTCCGATTATAATTACAGGACATATTTTAGGTCAAGAAGAGAAAAACTACCAATACATAGTTGAAAATGGATATGGTGTGAAATGTGATTCTCAGGAAGAGTTGAGTGAAGCTTTAAACCGACTTTTTGCAAATGATTATGAACTACTAAAAGAGTTTTCGAATAATCAAAAAGGATGCACTGACATATCCGGTGCAGAGGTTGTCGCAAAATATCTGTTGAAAGCTTTCAACGAAATACCTATGTAACGATAACAATATGACATTCAAGAAAGGGATAAGGTGAGATTATGAGAAATATTAGTCAGAGGGATCTTCATGCTATTATAGCAAGTCACAGACTCTGGATAGAGACGCAGTTTACACAAGGTTTCAGGGCTGATTTGAGCGGTGCTGACTTGAGTAAGTTGAACTTAAGCAAAGTTGATTTGAGGTATGCTGATTTAAGAGGAGTTGTTTTTAATGAGTGCAACTTAAGCGAATCGGTTTTTTATGAAGCGAACTTAAGTTCAGCATTACTAATGGAAGCGAATTTAAGTAGGGCAATATTCACAAAGGCTGATTTAAGCAGGGCAAATTTGAGTAAATCAAATATGAGAGAGACAAACTTTTGCTCTGCAAATTTAAGTGAAGCTTATATCGCAGAAGCTGATTTAAGCTCATCGAATTTAACTTCGGCAAATTTGAGCGCTGCAAACTTGAGTAAGTCAAATTTAAACAGGGCTGACTTAAAATGGGCGAATTTAAATGGCGCAGTACTGAGCGAGGCTGATTTGAATTGGGCTGATTTGAGAGCGGTTGATTTAAGTACGACGGATTTAAGTTGGGCCAATATTGGAGCTAATTATATGTGAGGAATGGCTATAAATATGGAACACGTAACAAGTTTGGTGCTTCAGATTTATCTGTGGCTTTGTATCGGGTTGTTAATAGCATTTTCGCCGCGTATTTGTTATTTTATTTTTGCTTTCAAAAAACAAAAAAGTCTCGTCAATTTAATGAAGAATAAAATTGCTGTTATCATCCCTGCCAGAAATGAAAGCTCCGTAATTTCACATTGTCTTGACTCGCTTGTCCCTCAGACATATGATTCACAATACTTTGATATCCACGTTGTCATAGCGGATGAAATGGATTCAACAATGGAGATTGCCTCTGGTTATGAACGTACATATATAACTGTAATAGAAGAACAGACTTGCAAAGGTGAAGCACTTGATGGGGTGTTGAAAAAAATTTTGACAAAGTTTCCTGACAAATATGATGCATTTTTGATTTTGGATGCAGACAACCTTGCAGCACCCGACTTGTTGGAAGAAATGAACAATGCACTTAGTAGCAACAAACAGATTATCTGCGGCAAAAAGCTTATCAAAAATTGGCAAAGCCGCCGACCTGATTCAAACTCATTTATCTCAAACTGTACTGCTTTATTATATACACAAGTAGACGAGCTGGGAAACCGTGCTCGCAACATTATGGGTATGACCATTACAATGATTGGTACAGGCATGATGGTACGTGCAGATGTAATAAAAGAAAATAATGGCTGGCCATACCGCAGTCTTACCGAGGATTATGAAATGACTGCTGATGCTATTGTAAAAGGTTGGACATCAATGTACTATTCCTATGCCAAGGTTTACACAGAAGAAGCAACTGAAGCAAAGACGGCGTTTAAGCGCAAAATGCGTTGGATTAAAGGTTACAGTCAATGTCAGAGAATGAATTATAAAAAGATCGTCAGAAAGACGTTCGACCGTGGTATAAGGTGGAAGAACTTTGATTTTCTGTATAGTACATACCCTGCCTATGCATTTTACGGGATTTCTACAGTAGCGATGATATTCGGAATTGTAACAATCGGTTTTTCGCTTTTTAGCAATACGACCAACCTAAGCCTTGCAACATCTCTACCTATGGCAATGCTACCTCTTGCATTTATTTATGGGAGTCTGTTTGTTTTTACATTAATAACACTTCTGGCTGGCTGGCGTAATATGAAGATATCTTTATTCAAAAAAATGGTTGTATTATTTTTCAATCCCATATACATGATGGGGTATTTTAGAGTGTTCGTCACTGTGTTTTTAACAAGTTATGACTATTTTAAATGGGAAAATACTAAAAGAATACCATTTGAAATGGCAGATATTGAGGAATAGTTATGTATGTGCGTATTTTCTTGACGGAACTATGCAATTGAGTTATACTTTACCGTGAAAAGCAATACTGTATGATTATTTGAAAGGAAACAACATACTATGGATAACAACAATCAAGATTTTGTTCCACAGCCTCCTCAACAAGGAACTCAGCCTCCACCGCCCCCGCCGCAGGGATTTCAACCACCCCCACCGCCCCCACCTCCGCCTATTATGCCGCAAGAACAATCAGACTATTATCCGGGCAAGGGTATGGCAATTGCATCATTAGTGATTGGTGCTGCGTCACTTGTGTTTTGTTGGATTCCTTTCTTCGGTACTATAATGGCAATTGTTGGCTTGATTCTTGGTATAGTCGGCAAGAAAAGTGCTAGTGAAGCCGGAGTACGGAGTGGTGTTGCAACAGGCGGAATTATATGTTCTGCGATTAGTATTGGTATTTCTGTTCTAGTAACGAGCTGCATACTTTGCGGAGCTATGAATTCATGGTTTTATTTATAGCAGGTTCAAGTTATAAAATAGCAAATAATTTTTATGTTATCGACACCGCTGTAATTCGCAGCGGTGTTGTGTATAAGGAAGGAAAGCATGTATCCAGTACTATTTGAAATATTTGGAAGACAAATCGGCACCTATGGCATGTTTATCGTTTTAGGTGGCGTAGCTGCGTGGTTCTTGATAAAACTATTATCAAAGATAAGTGATAATGATAAAGTTAAAAACAAAGATGCAACTCTCGTTTTTCTTATTTGTATATGCGGTGGTATGATTGGTGCTTCTTTACTGCGTCCAATTATGAGAATCCCGGAGATTATCATGCGTTGGGAAGCTTTTCGACAATTGCCTGTAAATGTAATGTTCACAGTGGTTTTCGGAGAAATTGTATTTTATGGTGGTCTTATAGGCGGAATAATCGCAATGATTGTTTTCTGTAGAGTATATAAAATTCCGATTCTTCCAACGGCTGACTTATTTGCACCTGCATTAGCATTAGCTCATGGATTTGGTAGGATTGGCTGTTTCTTTGGTGGGTGCTGTTATGGTATTCCGGTGGATCGTTCTCATATATTTGCAGTGACATTTCCACAAGATGCTCTAGTAGCCCCGGCAGGAGTTACATTAATTGCAACACAACTAATTGAAGCTGCGGGCTTATTTATACTTGCAGTAATTCTTTCAGTTATATATAAAAAGATATACAAACACGAGTTTTCACCATATTCAGGAATTATAGCTTGTTTGTACGGTGCGTTGTACTCGGCATTTCGATTTGCTCTCGAGTATTATAGGGGTGATATTGCGCGTGGAGTTTACGGCGTATTTTCCACATCTCAATATATCTCAATTGCATTGTTTGTGATAAGCATAGCGCTTAGTTGTGTGATATTGAGGAGACGGGACGGTTCATCTGTCTTCTGAAACAAATGAAACAGTTACAAAATATGACAATTTCAGTTACAATGTTATCTTGACATCTAAATAGAAACTATTATAGAGTAGGCACGAACGCGTCTGTGTAGCAATGAAGATGCATACATTATTTAATGAAGAAAATAAGCACAAAACTGGAAAGGATTATATAACATATGACTATAGAAAAATGCACGTTTGGACAAACTAAGGATGGTAAAGAGGTTGAACTGTACACGTTGCGCGATAATGGGCATAGCGTAGAGATAATTACATATGGAGCATCGATTCGTAGCATTAACGTTCCGGTGGGTGAAGGAAAAAGAGATGTTGCTCTCGGTTTTGACGATATGGCTGGTTATGAATCGAATAAAGGTTATCACGGTGCAATAATTGGCAGAATAGGCAATCGTGTCGCAAATGCACAATATGAGATGAACGGCAAAACATACCACATGGATGTTAACGATGGGACTAATTGTTTGCACGGTGGGTTTGTAGGTTTTGATAAACAAGTGTGGTCTGCTGAAGAACAGTCAAACGCTTTGGTTCTAACATTGAATGATAAAGAGGGGACAGCAGCAGGCTTGCCGGGCAACATTGAGGTAAAAGTAAAATATACCCTTGCAAATGGAGAACTAGGCATAGAGTACACTGCGACTTGTGATGAAGATACACCGATAAATCTCACAAATCATTGCTATTTCAACCTTGTTGGTCATGACGCAGGAAGTATCGAAAATCACAAAATTCAAATTTTCTCACATAAGATAACAGAAGTTAATGAGAACCTTGTTCCTGAAGGAAAATTGATGGATGTAACAGACACACCATTTGATTTTAGAGAACTTGCTTGCATTGCTCCGGGATTTGAGAGTACAAACGAACAAATTGAGTTAGGTGGCGGATATGATCACAACTGGGTATTATCCAATGAGCCGCATCGCCCGTTAGCAATGGCTGCAGTTCTTGAATGCGATGGTTTGAGCATGACATGCTTTACTACAAAACCGGGCATTCAATTCTATAGTGGTAATATGATGGCAGGTGAAACCGGCAAGGACGGTGCAGTATATTCAAAGAGAACCGGTATTTGCCTAGAAACACAATACTGGCCGAATTCAGTAAACGTTCCGGAATTTCCATCGAAACTCCTTCGTAAAGGCGAAGTTTACAATCATAAAACTGTATATAGATTTAGAGAAGTTTAATATTAGGGGCTAGGGTTTAGGGGTTAGTAAAGTTGTTTATCCGTCATTGCGGCCTCCAAGCCGCAATCCCTTGAATAGAAGCATATCATCTGAGATTGCGGATCAAGTCCGCAATGACGAGGAGTATAAGTTATTTACATAAAATAACCCTGAGCAAACGTGGAGATATAAATGAAAAAAATATATTATTTTGATAATGCAGCAACTAGACCGATTTCTAAGGTGGCTTTTGAGGCGATGCTTCCATATCTAACTGATGGGTATGGTAATCCGTCATCAGTGTATTCTGTAGGTCGGGATGCGAAAAAGGCTATTGAAGACGCGCGAAGAACTGTTGCGACAGCGATTGGTGCTATGCCGGAGGAAATTTACTTTACCGGCAGTGGGACTGAATCAAACAATTGGGCAATAAGGTCCACAGTCGAACAAAATAAAGATAAAGGCAAGCACATCATAAGTTCTGCCATTGAACATCCGGCAGTTATGAGCACCTTGAAGTATCTTGAAAAACAAGGCTGCGATGTTACATATTTGGATGTAAATGAGTATGGGCAAGTATCCCTTGATGAATTGAAAAAAGCTATTCGAAGTGATACAGTTTTAATAACAATTATGATGGCGAACAATGAAGTTGGAACGATTCTCCCATCTGCTGAAATCGGAAAGATTGCTAAAGAGAATAATGTCTCGTTTCATACTGATGCGGTGCAAGCAGTAGGTCATATAGAGGTAGATGTAAAGGAAATCGGCGCAGACATGTTAACCCTTTCAGGTCATAAGCTTGGTGGGGCTAAAGGTGTCGGTGTGCTATATGTTAGAAAAGGTTTGAACTTACCACCATTTATACATGGTGGTGGACAGGAGCGAGGAAAGCGAAGTGGAACTGAAAATGTAGCAGGCATTGTCTCACTCGCCGCTGCACTTAATGATGTTTTACCACGTATTCCGCTCAATCATGTGTCCCAAATGCGAGACAAGTTGATTGAGGGGTTGCTAAAAATTACACGTTCACGTCTCACCGGTGACCCTGTAAATAGATTGCCGGGTATTGCATCGTTCGTTTTTGAAGGTATTGAAGGCGAGTCTATATTACTTTTACTCGACCAGTGCGGAATTGATGCATCCTCAGGCTCTGCATGTTCTTCCGGATCGCTGGATCCGTCCCATGTTCTATTGGCTCTTGGTTTACCACATGAAATTGCACACGGATCTTTGCGATTTTCAATATGCGAAAATAACACCGATGAAGATATAGATTATGTTTTAGAAAAATTGCCGGGAATAGTTGCTAAACTAAGAAGTATGTCTCCGGTATGGAATGAAGAATAGGAGAGAAATACATGTATTCAGATAAGGTAATGGAGCATTTTACAAATCCACGAAATGTGGGTGAGCTTCCGGATGCAAATGCTATCGGTGAAGTCGGTAATGCAAAATGCGGTGATATCATGAAGATATTTATGAAAATTGAAGATAATATTATAAAAGATATTAGTTTTAAAACTTTCGGTTGTGGTGCGGCTGTTGCGACTTCATCAATGGCAGCCGAAATGGCGAAAGGCAAAACTGTACAGGAAGCACTTCATATCAGTAATAAGGCTGTTAGCGAAGCTCTTGATGGTTTACCGTCAGAAAAAATGCATTGCTCCGTGCTTGCCGAACAAGCGATAAGAGCGGCAATATCAAATTATTACGAAAGACAAGGCGTTGATCCTATTCCGATTATCGGATGTGATATGAAGTGTGAAGATTGCTAGGGGGCAAGAGTGGACATTAATAAAATAGTTTTTGAATCATCGGAAAAACTGCTTGAGGGACATCAAGGTTTTGTGAGCAATGAGATAGTTGTTTACCCAATTACAGAAGTTATTGCCGGGACACTAAACAAGGTTAAGCAGGTTTTGTTTCCGGGATATTTCAATGTAGTTTGTGAACCGAAAACTCACGAAAAATGCATCAATACAATACTCATGGAGATATATCAGGAGTTATCAGATGAGTTTGAAAAAGTGTTGCCTGGGAGTGGTATTGCCGCAAAGTTGATTGACAGACTTCCGGACATACAGCAACTTTTAAACAAGGATGCACAAGCAGGGTTTAATGGTGACCCTGCGGCAAAGAATGTAGACGAAGTGATACTAACATATCCGGGTTTCTTCGCCGTTTTTGTTTATCGTATAGCGCATTTTTTATTTATTGAAAATCTTCCATTTATTCCAAGATTGATGAGTGAATATGCCCATAGTCTTACAGGCATTGATATTCATCCGGGCGCTACAATTGGAGAGCATTTCTTCATTGACCATGGAACAGGTGTTGTTATTGGCGAAACAACTATTATTGGCAATAATGTCAAGCTTTATCAAGGTGTAACACTTGGAGCATTGTCAACTAGGAGTGGTCAGAAACTCGCCGGAAAAAAGCGACACCCAACTATTGAGGACAACGTAACGATCTATGCAGGGGCTACAATACTGGGCGGCGAAACCATTGTAGGTAAAAATTCAACAATCGGCGGAAATGTATTTATTACACAATCTGTTGCTCAAGATAGTAAAGTGAAAGGGTAGGGTATGTTTCATTATGACAATCAAAGAAGTACAAGATAAAATACTAAAACTGAAAAAGGAAAAAGACATTTGCATATTAGCACACAGTTATCAGGCAAGGGAGATAGTTGAAGTAGCTGACTTTTCAGGCGATTCGTTTCAACTAAGTGTAGCAGCGAGTAAGGTTAATAATAAAACTGTTATGATGTGCGGTGTTCGTTTTATGGCAGAAACAGTGAAAATATTATCGCCTGACAAAACTGTTCTTCTTGCTCACCCTGATGCCGGGTGCCCGATGGCAGATCAAATGGATAAGGCACTAATCAGCGGTGTAAAGAAACAATATCCCGATTACACAGTTGTTGCGTACATAAACACAACGGCAGAGCTAAAAACGATCTGTGATGTGTGCGTAACATCATCTTCGGCTGTTAAAATCATAGAGAATATCGACAATGATAATATTCTGTTTTTACCTGATTGCAATTTAGGCGCATATGTTGCATCACAGGTTCCAAGTAAAAATATAAAGCTACTGCAAGGCGGTTGTCCGATACATGCTGTTGTAAACGTAAATGATGTGAAGAAAGCAAAAACTGCTCACCCAAATGCCGAGTTGCTGATCCATCCGGAATGTGTGCCGGATGTTGTGAGTCTTGCAGATTTTGTAGGTTCGACTCCCGCTATTATGGATTATGCAGAAGCATCCGATAACAAAGAATTTATAATCGGAACGGAAATGAGCATTGCAGAGCACTTACAATACCGTTGTCCCGATAAGCGTTTTTATAGTTTATCACACAAGCTGCTATGCCCCAACATGAAAATAACTACACTTGTTGATGTACTCAATTGTGTAGAAGGCATAGGTGGCGAAGAAATCGTACTGGACGATGAGACAATAAACGATGCAAAGCGTTGTATTGATAAGATGATAGAGTTGAGTAAGTGAGTAAGCGGGGATTAGTATTAATAGACCTTAAATAATGCGACATAAAAAGAAGACCTTGCATATTTGCGAAGCCTTCTTTTTTTGTTAGAAATTCTCAATTCATAATGAGTGCGAGTTCAAATGTGAAGTATTCTTCATTAAAACGATACTCTTCAAGCAGTTCCGGACCGCAGCTGTTGGAGCCGATTCCGGATTGTTTGTAATCCAGGCATAGCACAGTATCACCGCATTCATTGAGTTCAAAATTGTGTTGCTTTGTGGTTAATTCTTCTTGGGTGTAAGGAGAAGCATTAAAACTGAACTTATCTGATGACACCGCTTTAAGCGTCAACCCCTTACTTGACACAGAAACAAAGTCGCAACCGTAGTGACTTCCATTTTCTTGTGGCATTATATAGTCCTCGTGCATGTCTGCAACTTTGTTATTAAACAAACCACGGTATGATGCTCTGCGTTTATCAACATAACTTTCGTATTCGCCATATCCGAAATAATTAACATCGTCAAAAGCTCTCGGCATGAAAAGCCTGATTCCGAATCTTGGTAAAAACGGCATTTCCATGTCTTTTTGACTTTTTGATATAAAACAAATTATGCTTTGCGATAGAATTTAATATTATTTGTTTTGTAAAAAATCCTCGCGTTGTGGCGTGAAAACATCCAAAAGTATGGAATTATCTTCAAGTGGTCTGCCACCGTGAATTACATCAGGATCAAAGCATATCGAGTCACCCACTTCTAAAATGACATTTTCCCGACCGTCGATTGCAAACTCAAATTTTCCTTTTAGCACATATGCTATCTGTTCATGAGGATGTGAATGCAGGCCATAATCATCACCGGCTTTGTGAAAAATCACCTCTACCATCATTAAATTGCCCTGATGAGCCAAAGTTCTTCTTGTTATATTCTCGTTGTTTGCTTGAATAAAAGCGTTTTTATAGATAACGTGCATATTAAAATACCTCCATAATTACTTCGTCATTGCGGTCTGACCGAGGTCGCTGACAAAGTGCATATTTTTACCTATCGTCATTGCGGCCTCCGAGCCGCAATCTGATAGAATCAAGCTTTGTAATAGATCCCGGGTCAAGCCCGGGATGACAAATGGGATTTTT
>WQWL01000016.1 GCA_009785345.1 Oscillospiraceae bacterium | reverse complement strand
TTTGCCTTGTCTTTTTGCTGCCATGCGGCACATAAAAACCTTGAAAGGCACAAGCATTACTGCGGTTTTTCTGCACCACCTGACAACAAAAATCCTAAGGCAAATTTGCACAACTTATTTCCGAACAGTTCCTTAGTATAGCGTCTCGTTGATAATTAGCACTAGCTTTCGAGCCATAGACAGGTAAATGACAATGAAAATAGCTTTTTTAAACTTATGCCATGCCGAACCGACCATTATGTCGAGAGTTGCGTCTAAGCTTACAATACATCCCGGATTTTCTATGTATATTCATGTAGACGCAAAATCCGATATTGAACCATTCAAAGTTGCCCTTGAAGACATTCCCGATGTGTTTTTTGCAAATGAGAGAATCAAACTATATTGGGGTGGATTTAATGCAGTTCGCGCGACAATCTTACTTCTAAGGCAAGCACTTAATAATCCGATATCTCATGACTATTTTGTAGTACTGCAAAATTTGGATTATCCGATACGCTCAAATGATTATATCTCTAATTTTTTCATAGAGAGAGAAGGAACAGAATTTATACGAGGCTGTCCAATCGCTAGAACAAAGGATTGGCATTATGCCAGTAAGTATAAAATTTACAATCAGCGAGACGATGATTTTTATTTAAAAAAGCGAAGCAAACAGAGAATGTATATGCGGTACGCGCATATGTTGCTAAAAAGCTATAAAACAATACTGAGCAACGGAATAATCCATGAAAACGGAAAGGAATATGCCGTACATTATGGAGCGGCTCAATGGGCTATAACAAGAAAACTAGCTGAGTATATAGTTGATTTCTACGATTCGCACCCCAAGTTTAATAAGTACATGGAGCATGTACAATTTCCTGACGAGAAATATTTTCATACAATTGTTCACAACTCTGATTTTAAGTACAATTGTATTAAATATGATGAGCCTGCAAAACGATGGCTAGTGAATTGGCGTAATTTGCATTATTTTGAATATCCACGAGAAATAAAGGTTTTTACAGAAGCTGATTTCAAAAAAATCATGGCTGAAGATGTGCTGTTTATTCGCAAAGTAAGAGAGGGCATCTCAAACAGCTTGATGGATCGTATAGATTCTGCTGTGATGTCATAGTTTATCTTACAAGATTAATGTGTTTCTAATAATGAAATGAGAGGATTGTTATAATTGGCAATTGGTAAGAAGGGAATAATAATATTGATTGCAGTAGTTATTGCTGTGGCTGCTATTGTTGCCTTTGTATTTTTTATGACCAGCAATGAAGTAGGATCAGGTATTGGATTAGAATCAGATAGTGGAAATATGTTGAATGACAATAACAATGTTGATTCAACCCATGGTTCTCCTTTGGAAGGAGATGCATTTGACCTGCTCGCTTCAATAGGTGTAGGTTGGAATCTGGGCAATACACTCGATAGTTTGGACGCCAGAATAAGGGGGATTACGGGAGATTTACCTGATAACATGACTGCGGAGGAATTTTACGAAACACTTTGGGGTAATCCTGTGACGACTTTTGAAATGATAGAGAGTGTCGCGCAGATGGGCTTTGGCGCTGTTCGAATTCCGGTGACATGGACTGATCATATGGATGGGGACTTTAATATCAATGAAAGTTGGCTAAACAGAGTTGAACAAGTTGTGAATTATGTGCTTGACAATGATATGTACGCAATTATTAATGTTCATCACGATAATGGCAGCGGACGTTGGCCGTGGCTAAGAGCCGACATGGATAATATTGATTGGATGAAGGAGCATTTTCACACAGTTTGGCATCAAATTGCCGGACACTTTATTGATTATTGCGAGAGATTGATATTTGAAAGCTTCAACGAAATTTTAGACGCAGACAGCAATTGGAGTGGTTCGGATAGAAATGCTCATGAAGCCGTAAATGTTCTAAACCATGTTTTTGTTGAAACAGTACGCAATACCGGTGGGAACAACGCAGATCGATTCCTTATAGTAAAAACGTACGGTGCCATCGTTTATGAGAGTCCCATAAATGACTTTGTGTTGCCGGAAGATTCTGTGCCGAATCGCTTGATTGTTGGTGTGCATTTCTATGGGACACATGGCTTTGTTAGCCAACAAGAGGATATACCATGGACTGTCTCATATTCAGAATGGGACTATCATCGCAATGGCGGATATACTGTTGAGATAATAGGCAGACTTAGAGATAACTTTGTAAATAGAGGTATACCGGTCGTTATTACAGAGTTCGGAGCATCAAACAAAAATAACACCACTGATAGAATAAATTATGCGATTCACTATGTCGAAACTGCAAGACAGTATGGCATAGCCACATTCTGGTGGGATGACGGCGGACAGGCAGATAGTGCGGAAGATGTGCGGAATTATGCGCTTCTTGATAGGTTTAATAATACATGGTTTTTCCCGGAAATAGCAGAAGCCATTGTCGGAGCGGCGAGCTAGTGGTCTGTACCATCTAAAAGGTTACAAAATTGCGATGGATTTTTTCGTCTGACAAGGCGAAAAATCGCAGGAATACCACTGGTCTTTCAAGATTTTTAACGTAGGCAGGCGGAAAAAGGCGGCGTAAGTTTGTAACCTTTTAGATGGTTACAGACCACTAGAGGTGTAGAGTGTGAAGTCAATCTCAAATAATGAAAGGATCCCACTCTGGGCACGTGGCAGAACGGAAAAAGTTGTGCAGCCCCGAAAAGGAGAACTAGGTCAATTTTTTTTCTTTGCGGCCTTTTTGATTTTTGGTATCAGGTTTTTTATTGACAGCTCTCAATTATTTCCAGTGCGCCCGGAACTTCTTAACTCCATCCTTGTAGTTGTCAGCATATCCTGTGCGGTCGCGAAAATAGCAATGCAAAACTACACATTGCGACGTTTGATATTCACGATTATTGTTAGTGTGATCTTAGGGTATTCAGCACTTATCAGCACGAATTTTATATTTCTTCAAAGTTTTCTACTTATCATTGCTATGCAGGACATTGAACTCAAAAGTGTTGTTAGGTTTGGGTTTTGGTTCAAACTTATCTGTGTATCTATTCATGTCATTGTGTATATTATTGTATATAACACAAACCCGGAGGTCATAACATTTGCGTATCGAGGTGGTGTTGGAGATTCTCGCCACCAGTTTTTTATGGGTCATACAAATACATTTATGGCATTACTAATATGGACCTGCCTGGAGTTTGTATACTTAAAATACAAAAAAATTAATGTCTTACACTTCGCTGCAATTTGGATTATTTTTCTAATATTCTTCAACTTTACACGAACATTTACCGCGCTTTTTTTGCTTATTGCGGCTTCAATTTTAGTTGCATTTGATAAACTAGGCAAAGAATTTTATAGCAAAATTCTTACATTCCTGGCAAAATATCTATATATTTTTCTTGCTGTTGTATTTATATTAATGGTAGTATTGTATACTCAGCTCAGTGGCACAATCTTGACTATGTGGCATAATTTGGATGATTTTTTTACAGGTCGATTGTGGTTCGGTGCATTTACATATTACAATTTCGGACCGACATTGTTTGGTAGGCCTGATATGTCTCCAAGAAATGTGTTTTGGGCAGGTAGATATTTTGAGACAATGACAATCTTTGACAACTATTATCTCGGTAATTTCCTGTCATATGGTATTATTAATGCCATCGCAACTATAGTAGCTATTTTCATTTTAGTTGGTAAAATGGATAATAGAGATAAAATAATGATTATTTTGTTTGCATTGTTCGGTATCATGGGGAGTGAAGTTACCAATATAGCTGTTTGCTTTGTACTATTGATAATTGGGAAGTATCTGTATCGAAACGGGAAAAATGCAGTAAACAAAGCCATTTTAGATGTGAGGCAATGAGATTATGATAAAGCGGTTTTTTAAAAGAATAGGAAGAATAGTATATCGAATGGCATTTATGCTGAGATATCTTATATTCAGCCATAACAGAATAGTCAAGCGATTAAAGTCGTATGGGATTACAGATATTAAAATGTATAATGTAAGGATCTGGTATATAGGTTTAGTAAGAGGCAAGACTACCGGAAAAAAAGTTATACGCTTCTTCTACAAAGCGACGTATGACGAAAAGCCATGCTTTATCAAGCTAGAGAAGTATTTTACCCAACGAAGTGAGTACTGCTCAACAATAAGAGAAATACGTGCTTATAAACAGATGTCAAAATTTGATTTGGAGTTTATACCAGCGCTACTGCTAAGTGATGAAAGCTATGAAAAAAATACAGCAATGATTGCAACAGAGTTTATCCCTGATTTAATGAACTTTAAGATTCCTATTGATAAAAAAGAGTTTGAAGTAATTTGTGAGCAACTTGAACATATTCACGGGCAAATGCGTGAAGCTGATATCGTACATGGGGATTTATCGGTATCTAACTTGTCAATGACAAAAGATCAACACATAGTAATTATAGATTTTGGTATTGCATATTCGCCCACTTTTAAAGCATTTCAACTTGATACAGCACATGTTGGAACCCATTTCAAAGTATCAGAAAATAAATGCATCTATGATAATGCCTACTCGTTTTTACGTATTATGGATGACTGTGGTATTTCTGAGACTTTTAAGCAAGAAGAGTGTTATAAGAGGCTTCAGCGACTGGTTGGTGCACATACACATGTCATAAATATATAATAGGGAATTGGTGAAAGGTAGATACATGAACATGAATAGCTTGGTATTAACTGAAATTAAAACCAGTGGCAATATTGTAGAATATTCATATAGTGTGGCTGGCGAATGGTCTCGTTTTTTTTCTGGAAGTGATACATTTTTTATTGAATATGATTTTCCACTTGATGATGTGCCAGAAGGGGTTTTGGCGATACCTTTTTTGTGCAATATACTACCAATATCATGGGTGTCCAATGCTGAAATAAACGTTCCTGCAATAGACCATGACTTTCTTAAATCTATTCCAGAGTTCAAGCAAGGTTACATAGATATGTACCCAATGATAAACTTTGAGGGAACGATGCTTGTGGGGCAGGTCGAAAGGAATGAAGGCATACGTAGCGGTTGTGCCTCGTTATTTAGTGGTGGTGCGGATTCGATACATACGATGATTTCTCACCTTGACGAAGGACCTGCCCTTATATGTATTTGGGGGGCTGATGTATGCCTTGATGATGAAGGTGGCTGGAAGCGGGTCAAAACACATCTAATAGAAACTGCAGGTGACTACGATTTCGACTATACGACTATCAAAAGCTCTTTCAGGAAAGTCATTGATGAGGACGAATTAAGTAAATATATTTCAAGAAGCGGAGACTGTTGGTGGCATGGTTTTCAACATGGCATAGCATTGATAGGGCATACCGCGCCTTATATGTATGCTAATAAGTTAAGGACGTTGTATATTGCCTCTTCATTTAGAATTCAGGATAATGTTTCTATTGCTTCACACTATTCAATTGATAACTTTGTGCGCTTTGCTAATTCAAATGTAATACATGATGGTGCAACACACCATAGGCAGGAAAAAATAGGTGAAATATGTAACTATTCCGATGAAACGGGTAAAAAAGTAAGTATGCGTGTCTGTTGGCAATCAATTGGTGGTGGAAATTGCAGCAACTGTGAAAAATGTTTCCGTACAATGCTTGCTATTACCGCAGAGGGGCACAACCCAGCCGATTATGGCTTCATATGGAACAAACAAGTAATACGAAAAGTAAAATATAGTATCCTCTGGCGATATTCTGTTTTTCTTCGCTATGGACCAATTATAGAGCGTATGCGTGAAACAATAGTAACCAAGAAACAAAAAAAGCAATGGCGATGGTTGATAACAAGAACGCCGGAGCAACTTGATAATACTTTTGGAAAAAAGATATTTAATTGCGTTCGAAAAACGCGGATTTGGCGATTTATACGGACTAATATGTGTAATCAATAGTCGTGAAGAATGGAGTGTGTGTTCTATGTCTTCATCAAATAGCTCCTTAAAGTTAGTAGTGTTTTCCAGCTTTTTATGGAGAGTTGCAGAAAAAGCTGGATCAAGTGTAGTGAGGTTTGTGACCTCTATCATACTCGGAAGAATTATAGCCCCAGAGGTTTTCGGAATAATCGCAATAATAGCAGTAATTACTAGTTTTATCGATGTATTTATAAGAAGTGGTTTTGGTAAATCACTTATCCAAAAAGAAAATGCCGACGATATTGACTTTTCGACCGTATTCTATCTAACCACTGCAATTTCTATTGTAGCGTATGTACTGCTTTATTTTACTGCGCCTATTATTGCAAATTTTTTCGAACATCCACAGATAGTTCCTACTTTGCGTTTAATGAGTTTACCCATGCTCATTAGTGGCTTGAATATAGTGCAAATCGCCTATGCTTCACGTAATATGCTGTTTGACAGTTTCTTTTGGGCAACCCTCGGAGCAGTTATTATCTCTTCTGCAGTTGCAATTACTCTAGCAATAGCAGGTTATGGTATATGGACTTTGGTAGTGCACCACTTGGTTGGCGCTGTGGTTAGTACAATCATTTTGTGGTTTACATTGAAGTGGAGACCCAAGTTAGTATTTTCAGTGCAGCGAATGAAAAACCTGTATTCATACGGCTGGAAGCTGTTAGTTTCGAATGTCGTACATAATGCGTATAAACAATTGCGAACATTACTTATTGCTAATTATTACAGTAGTGCTGATGTAGCATATTTTACACGCGGAAGAAGCTTCCCAGCGCTTATAGCTGATAATTCTTCACGTGCGATTAGCAGTGTGATCTTTCCAGCTATCTCCAAAAAACAAAAATCCACTGAAACCGTAAAGAAGATGGTGCGGCAATCAGTGTCTGTTACATCATATTTAATTTGGCCAATGATGATAGGTCTTGCAATAATAGCAGAGCCGTTAGTATTGTTACTTTTGACCGAGATATGGATCGAAGCCGTGCCGTTTTTGCAAATCGCATGTATTTATTTTGCTCTTTTGCCTTTTAATGAGACCAGCACACAAGCGATTAACGCGATAGGAAGAAGTGATATAACTCTTAAGCTGAAAATCATTAAAACAGTCATAGGCATCGGTATTTTGTTGCTAGTGGTGAGGCATGGGATTTTGATTATTGCACTGAGCACCATTCCAACCTCGATAATTTTTTCACTTATCAACATATTACCAAATTCAAAACTAATCAATTACCGTTTTAAAGAACAAATGGCAGATGTATTGCCGTATATTGGTATGTCCGCAATAATGGCTGTGATAATCTACCCGATACAATTATTGCAAATACCTGGCATATTAGCAATGTTGTTGCAAATTATAGCTGGTGCAGTCATTTACTTATTGTTCTCACTCATTTTTAGGTTGAGGACATTCTATTTCATTTTAGATACGGTAAAACAACGCTTCGCAAAACGTAAAATAACCGCTGACTAATACTGAAAACTATGCTCCAATATTTTACTTTGGAGTGAAAAAGGTACCTCTAAAGATCTTTGTATGTTTTCCTACTAAGCTTTGTAAATCCTGGTAAGATTTTGTTGTTTTGTACTCATCTGAGATGCCGACACTTTCTAACAATTTCAAAAATGCATAGACATTATCGTATACAAGCGAATTTTTTGACAATAAATAATTTCTCCCATATGCCCTGGTCATCTCTATAACATCAAATTTCGGTATCCATGCAACACCAAAATCAATTATTTGAACTTGATTTTCTTTATTGATCAAAACATTTGCTGGAGTCAAATCTCCGTGTATGAGTCCGATTTCCAAAAAACAACTATGAATATGTTCAAATTGACTGCATACGCTCTCAAAAGATTCTTTATCTTCAGGTAGTTCAAACCGTCGAGCTTCAGGGAAAAACTCTATAACAATCATGGCTTTATCATTATCAAAATTGTCGTCGCTGATTAGTAGTTTAGGGATAAACGTGAAATTAAACTGGTTGATATATTTGTTTAAAGTGATTTCGTTGTCCATGAACATGCCTTTACGACCCAGTTTGACGAAACAGACTTTACCATCAAACTTTGCCTTGTAGAAGTGTCGAATAATTTTTTTGCTTCTGATAATCCTCAGCCACTGTTTAATATTTTGAGTTTTGATTTCAGACATGCCGTATGAGGACAACTTTTTAATCATTCTACGATGATGAAAAAGGTAATATGATCCGATGAAAATCACTTTATGTAGTCTAGTCATCCATTTATTAAAAAAATCAATCATTTAACTTTTACTTTCTTTTATGCATACCGATAATGTTATGCCTCTATTATCTCTTTAATAATATCATAGTGTGTTATGAGTTTATCTCTATTGTAATTGTCCGGACCGTGTGACAACGCTGCGTGTACTGCCTCGGCAATATCTTTAGTATCATCCACATAACTTATATAATCTAAATCCTTGATCCATTCAGCAGTTCCTTTTACTTTATGATTATGATTGCTCAAAGCAACGCAGGGCGTACCTGTAATTGCAGCAAAAACCATTCCATGGAGCCTATCTGTTATGACAAGTTCTGCTTTACAAAACTGCTCCAACTTCGCATCAACAAGTGCCTTGCGTGTCCTAGCATTAATAAATCCGCAATATTCATCCGGTGCGAAAGTATCGGTATATTCGACCTGACCATATTTAGCACAGAGTTGCTCAATATGGTCTGTCTCTGTATAGGTAAGCAGCCGTTCTTGGTCTGAGCGCATGCACAACAGTACACCTTTGCGATGGGATTGAACAGTGTTGTATTCCATGGTGAGTACCATGTCCGGAGACAGGTATATGTTTGCTTTTGGATAGTATGTTTTTAGTAATTCATAGCTAATACTCTCGCGGGCAATCAAATGAAGATCATTATGGTGAGATAAATCCTTGATAGAGCGTTTTAGAGCGGCTCTCCCGGTTGCATTATCAGAAAAAAATACGGACTGAGGCAATAGAACGATGCGATTATTTGGGAATAACATGACGGTTCTTCTAAATGTCTCATACTCATCTGGCCAATCAGACCCTATATAGCCACCACCATGAAAGAGTATAACAGTATCATGAGGTATGAATTTCTTCAAAGCATCCACACTGCCGACGTTGTGGTTGAGAGAGCTGATTTCAATAATCTGTTTACTTGGCAGGGCACAATTGAGAAAATCTATCTCAGCTTCTGCAATAGCAAGGTCTCCTAAGTTTTTATGCTCAGGTGTATTTAAAAGGAAAATACTATTTTTCGAATCATTTGATCTCTCAATGTTTACTCTGTTTTCAATCTCCCACGCCTGAATTCTCGATTTGAGGCGAATAGGATTGTACTTTAGTGCATTATAAACCTGTTGAGGCATAACGGATTTTATTATCTTTTTCACAAATTTTTTCCTACTTTCCTGGAATATAAGAACGACGACACAACATGACTAAGTCTAGGGCTAATAGCGGTAAGCAAAAACCGTGTTCCGACATATATGCCGCCATATTGAAACATAATTTTTCGATATCCGCTGAAGTTTTTTTTCTTTTCCTTGAAATGGTGAAGATTTTCTTTGCTTTTTGGAAGCAAAATATACGCCTCGGCGTAGCGGCGCATATAGTCCAGGCATGTACATTTAAGTAGCTCTAAATTCTTATTATCGAAATAAAAGTCCATTCTGTCAGCGTAGGCATCCAATAAGTCTAGACGTCGGACTGAATATGATTGCCCCATTATGCTTGATGAACGCTGTAAATAAAAATGCAATTTATCGGAAATAATACTGACATTACGAGCTTTTGCAAATATTCGATGAAGAATAAATGCATCTTCGTGCAGGCGACCAACAGGAAAACGTATATCTTCAAACAACTGACAACGGTATAACTTGTTCCACGCCACAACTAAGTGGTTGTTTGCGATATGCTTCATTGCAATATCTGCTTCATACAATCCTTCTGTAATACCTTCAGCTTGATAGTTGTAACTATCAGGTATTGTTGTAATTGCAGAATAATCCTCATCACCTTCATTTACAAAATGAAAAGCGCACATACATATGTCAGAGTTGTCGGACTCGATTTGAGAATACATACGCTCAATAAACAACTCATGAACATAATCATCACTGTCTACAAATGCAATATATTCACCTTTGGCATGGGCAATACCCACATTTCTAGTGTCCGAAAGCCCTCCATTTTCTTTATTTATAAGTGTTACACGCAAGTCTGAAATGGCGTATTCTTCACAGATTACACGACTCCCATCAGTTGAGCCATCATTAATCAGGATTATTTCGATATTCTCGTATGTTTGCGTGAGCACAGAGTCAAGACAACGCCTAAGGTATTTTTCGACGTTGTATACGGGTATTATTATTGAAATAAGATCAGACATTTTTTAGACCTCCATGCTCATTGACACGGTAGTATTTGCATCTGCAAATTTGTACTGTGAAGTGAGCTAATCAGCTGTTGTCTCTATTTCGTAAACGTTGCACACGCTTTGAAAAGGCGTGGTTCAATCTGGGGCTAATAACTGCAAATAAAAATCGAACTCCTATATATGCGCCTCCATATCGGAACATAGTCTTCCGATATTCAATGAATTTTTTCTTGCTCTCATTTAATCTGTGAATATTTACCTTACTTTTTGTAAGCAGAACATGAGCCTCAGCATAGCGACGAATATAGCCTAAACATGTACATTTTAGAAGATCGAATTTTTCATTATCAATATAGAAATCCACCCTGTCAGCGTAAGCATCTAAGAGTTCCAAACGCCGCACTGAGTACGATCGACCCATTATGCTTGAAGATCGTTGCAAATAGAAGTACAACCTGTCAGAGATAACACTAACATCATCTGCAGCAGCAAATATTCGATGAATAACGAACTCATCTTCATGCAGTAACCCAACAGGAAAACTTACACCATCAAACAGCTCACGACGATATAGTTTATTCCATAGTACGGTCATGCGAGTGTTAGAGATATGTTTCATTACAGTATCTGATGTATGCAATCCTTCAGAAAGACCCTCTATGTGATAGTCGTAGGTATCAGGAGTGCTTTTCATTGCAGAGTAATCCTCTTCACCTTCGTCAACAAAGTGATAAGTGCACATGCATATATCAGAGTTGTCGGACTTGATGCGAGTATACATTTTCTCTAAAAATAATTCGTGAATATAGTCGTCGCTATCCACAAATGTAATATATTCCCCACTTGCGTGAGCAACTCCGGCATTTCTCGCATCAGAAAGCCCTTTGTCATCCTTATCTACAAGCTTTATCCGCGAATCAGAAGCGACGTATTCATCACAGATAGCCTTACTACTGTCAGCCGAACCGTAATTAATCAGTACTATTTCAAAGTTCTTGTATGTTTGCGCAAGAACAGAGTCAATAGAGCGCGCGAGATATTTTTCCATGTTTTGTACAGGCATGATTATTGAAATCAAATCGGACATTAAACTATCCATCCTTATTAAACTATGATAATCTTCATCTTTATCATTCGTATATGTAAAGTTGTTTACATTATTATATTAGAACTGTATACTAACGTCAAGAGAATCAATTTGGGTGTATGTGGCTATTGTGATTGTGAAGTTTTTGAAATGAAAAATTAAATGTTGTGTTCTCGTAAATAGTAAGATACAATCAATGTTGAGTAAATTATTGCATTTATAAGGAGTTATCATGCCATCTATAGATATGTATATAACAGATGAATATGTCGCAAATAACCCCACTTATCACACAGAGGACTCTTTGTGGAAAGCAACTCAAATATTAAAAATTATACGCAGAAACGAACTTCATCCGGATTCCGTATGCGAAGTAGGGTGTGGTGCCGGTGAAGTATTACGCCAAATATATTTAAATATGGATGAGCGAGTACAGTTTATCGGTTATGATATTTCGCCTAGCGCATTTAAATTAGCAAGTAAAAGGCAATCAAAAAGATTAGATTTTAAGCTGGCAGACTTTCTTTTGGAAGAAGACTCTGTACACTACTCAATTGTGCTAGCAATTGACGTTATTGAGCACATTGAAAATCTTTTCGATTTTTTAAGAGTACTAAAAGAAAGAGGAGAGTACAAGATATTCCACGTTCCACTGGAAATGTCCGCAAAAAGCGTTATAGCTACTTCACAACTCAAATTTCGAAAGAAATACGGGCACATTCATTATTTTTCAAAGGAAACATTGTTTGAAACACTAAGAGATACAGGATATGAGGTAGTTGACTATTTTTACACGAAAGGGTTTTTAGAGCTTCCGACAAAAAAAAATTTAGTTCAGCGCATTTTCAATTTGCTGTTTAAAATAGGTTTTAAAATGAACAAGGACTTAACTGTACGGTTACTGGGGGGACCCTCAATAATGGTTTTAACAAAATAATATACTATTCTATTAGTGTTTAGTATGAAGATCTACATTGAATATCAACGGCTTTAGCGATTATTGTCAAATATACCAGTGTAATCGTCTATACCCGATCACCGTGGATACATTACTCCTCCCAAAAATAAGCTTTGGGAGGAGTAATGATTTACATATTATGAATTTTTACTCTTCAGGCTCCGGTTCTACTACAGCACAGCGTCTAGTTGCATCTCTGTGTATACTGACATTTGCTCCGTCATATAGGCGCACATCTCCGCAAACATCCCAACAGTAGTTAACTGATGCACGTACGGTAAATCTGCCTTCGCTTCCGACTACGACATTACCTTCGTTGAAGAAATTCGAGCCGGTTACATTTTCTACCCAACCGTTAACAATCAGCCTGCCGCCATCTGCAACTGTTATTGTACTTCCATTACCTTGATTGTTAACTCTTCCGCCAGGAAGTACCACTAGATTACCTTCAATAATAAACTCTACATCGCCACGCTGTATATTTAATGTGGTTTGAACATATAAAGTTCTTCCTTCAGGTATCACGAACGGGCTATGCTGTGCAAATATACCCAAGTTGCCGCGTGTCGTCAAAATAACATCCCCGTCCTCAAGTAAATCTGCTAGGCGATTCGGGTTTGCGCCATCAAAAATTGCGGCCACAGTGAATGGCTCAAGTACCAAACGTCTGTCTGAGCGCGTACCGAGATTATGGAATGTAATACCCGGCTCACCTTGTAGAAGAACTGGATCCAGTATGGCTATTGCTAATGTGTACTCAGCATTTGATAAGTTAGCAGGTACAGTCACTGAGAATTCAACTTCTGTACGTCCATCGTTAGCAGGAATAAATACATTTCCAGCTGCACCAAGTTCTGCAAAGGTGCGATAGTATACACGAGCTCCGTTTGCTGTAAGTCGGAAATTGGTAGCCGGAGGACGTGCATTATTTATTGGTCTGTGACGTGGCATCCATTCGGTGATATCCACATCTTCAATAATTTGTCTGCCTACTACATTGCCATTACTGTCTACAAATGAGGCTTCAAACGGCCAGCTGCGATAGAAAGGTGCAACACCTCTGTTGTTAATAACCATTCTTACATCAACAGTTTCACCACGCTCTAATTCACCCGTTACTTCGACTTCTTCCAGAGTGAATCTGTAACCCATGTTATCATATGCAGCATCGTTATTCTTATGTGCACGTTGCATGTCGCCGGTTGTAGCATTGGTGCGTCCGGCATTTGGACCACGAGGTGCCAAATTGGACACATGAGTCCAGCGAAAGGAGTCAATGGTATTCATGACATGAACTCTTGTTGAACCGGTTCCAAGACCATAATCATGCATTCCACCTCTGTGAAGATCGCCCATACGTGACACATCAAATTGTACGTATTGCCAGAACCAGTTGGATGGAGAAGACTGATCACCATACTCACCGCCTACCCAACCGTACATCCAATGTGTTGGATGTCGTGCAGCTTGAGTATATTGAGTACCGTTAAGCCCTGTAAATGTCTGAACATTCGCCATATTTGCATTTATGTTTCCACCAAGTCCTGTTGCTCCACCATGACCGGGCCATCCACTTAAGTTTGCCGCATCGTTTCCAGAAAGATTTTGACCTGTCATTGCATTTGAATATGTTAGATTACCACCATGACCTGTTTGGTCATTAAATTGTGCAAAATTGTATCTGGACAAAATCCAGTTGGGATAGCGCATTCCTATTTGGATGTTGTCATTACATGAAAATGCTTCGATATAGTGAAGGACAAACTGATATGCAAGTTGAGCATTCGGAAATGTGCCTGTGTGTTCAGCTGGCCAGTTATGCCACTCGCCCCAGCGTCCGAGAGAGCCTAGCTGAACATTACCAACCGCGTTCCAGACTGAGCCCGGACGTGCAATTTCTGCAGCTAATGCATTGATTGCTCTTTCATGATATTCGAGCATTAAGTGATGTTCATATCTTGGTCCTAGTCCAACACCGCCGGAGATTTGTGGTGGTGGAGTTACATACCATGTACCTTCAGGACCCCAGTAGTTGTTTGGATGCCACCCTAGAGCGGCTTGGGCAGCATTTGGATTGCCACCGAGTCCTACAGGGCGACGGTATGGAATACATCCCGCTGCGCAGATTCTAAGATCTGCTCCGCCTGCCGGATTAGGGATTGCACAATGGAAATTACCTGACAAGAATCTTGCAAAAAATGTTGCATTTGGATCCTCGGGATTGCGCATTCTTTGATACAAACCATCTCCCGGATCAAAGTCAGGACGATTAGGTATATTATCAGGGCATGCTGCATTTGGACGATTCGGCTCTTCGCGCATTCTGTTAATCAGCCATGTTGGAATATCCGCTATAGCTTCATTGCGCAGATTAATCATTGCCAAGTCAGTGTGACTTCTATTTAAGCCTTGTGGGTCATTATGGAACCAACCACCAACATAGTTATTACCATACCAGTGTCCAAATGGTGAGCCAAATGGATAGTCCATTACAAAGCGTAGCTGTACGTATATACCTTGTGCAGCAAATTCTTCAAGTGCGCGAGTTACCAAGTGACCGCGTGCACATTGGTATTGATCCATGTTTGGTCCTACCACAGGATAGTCGCCTTTTGTATACATTCTGACATTATCCCAGTCAAAAAGTCCTGATTCAGGCTCGAGGCTTCTCCATGTGATGTAGGCATAACCATAAAACTGACCATCTATAGGACCGTCTGTTCCAATTAGTGGATTGCCTGCGGCATCTGTATGAATATGTGCAAATCTACAATCCGGCAGTGGATTACCTTGCTCATCTACACATGTACAATTTGGAGCTTCACTACTTTGAAGATTTGATCCGCCACCGCGTAGAGGATTAAAGATAATACTGTAATCTTCAGCTGGATGATAGACGCCTTCCGGTCTGTATCTTTCGAATGTTTCAGTGAGTGGAAGTAACTCAGCTGTATTCGTAGGAAGATTCACAACAACTTGACCGGCAGGTCCCGGGGCTGTGCCCATCCCGCGCCATGAAATGCTGATGTCAGCAGGATCGGGATTTCCAATTTGGTCAAGCCTTAGTCGCAAACCTGTCCATGTTCTGAAATGCTCCATAGCGATACGTTCAAGTCTTGCCGCATCTCTGTTTGGATCATTATCAGCACCAAACCACTCCGGCATGTAAGTCATAACAGGACCCGGAACATTTGGATTTGCATTTGCGTTAACATTAGACGCAGGAAGCGCCATTTCGCTACGAACGGTTGTCATATCGTTAAGAACACGATAAATAAATCCATTAGCAACGACATAATGTACATTTGGACGACCGATGAAGTTAAATCCACCTTCTCTACCTGCGATACTTATGTAGAATACATTTTGAGTATCACGATTTGGTCCTTCAACGACCGCATATACTACATCTCCTCCGGATGTTACACGAAGTGTAAGTCCTGATGCAGTGTACGCATTATGATCAACTCTTGTCCATTCTGTACCTGTTAACTCATCAACACGACCTGAAAACTCTGCAAAAGTTACTCCTGTTGCAACCGAAGGATCTTCCACGGCTGTGACAGGAAGTTCTTCCGAAGGGTCTTCCTCAGTTGTAACAGGAGGGTCTTCCTCTACTAATGCTTCTGAACTCACAGCATAATTTTCATATGCATCATACTCTTCCGCAATAGCACTGATTGCCAGTACGCTCGCCATAAAACTTAGAGCTAATACTAAGGCAATAATTTTTCTTACTGATTTTGGCATTCTGTTCTCCTTCTAAAAATTATTTTTTTCTTTTTGTTACCGGTGTTGGAACTCCAAAATCCTTATCCAAGGATAAAAGTTGTGTTTAATTACAAACACATTTATATTTTTCTAATTATCACCTCTTTCATTATCCAAGTAATTATAGCTCGTATAATCTACTTGTTTGCACACATGTGCATTATTAATACGTCTTTATTAATCGACCATTAGTAATCGGCATTATATAACATATGTTGATATTATTCAACACTGCATGCATATTTTTTTGTTTTAGTCGATTATGTAAAAACGATGAGTTGCTGAGGAAGATTCATATTTATGATCAACGTGACAAAAATGTTATTTGAGGTTAAGAAGTGGCAAAAGATAAATGCCTCAAGTGTTGTCTATTTTCGCCAACTCTTTTGTGTGTTTATACAAATACTATCATTTTCGTGTAGTTTCTATTGCAATGGGGTAAGTGTGGAATTATAATAGTTTCTAACCCTGAATTAGTAATGCGCAATTTCAGAAAGCACAATTGATTTAAGATGCGGGGAAGGAGGATTCAAGCAACCACATTGCGCGCTTCAGATTGTGGTTGAAAATGAGGAGCCGCAACCTCAGAAGAAAGAGGCAAAAATATTTTAAGGAGAAAATAATGTCAAAATCAATAAAAAAGATAATAGCTTTATTATTAGCGTTAAGCTTCCTGGTTAGCATATTAGCGGTTAGCGCTCTTGCAGAGGAACCTGAAGCATATGATGCAGAACCTGTAGCAGCAGAAGAAGCACCTCCGGTCGGCATACCATTTTCTGAATTTTCCGGTAGACTGGAAGTATGGGATGATGTAGTACTCGGCGAATGGAACCGTGTTGCTCACAACGCGGTAACAGACGGAGCCGGAGATGATCAACTTACACTCCGTGCGACCGCCGGTGGTGATGTTCTATATACAATAGTAGAAGGCTTATACCGCGACACGAGAAACATCTGGTTCATCAGCATTGATGGCAGAGACGGTGGATTCACATTCCACGGACGTCCGAATGTTCATTACTTAGTTGCAAACGGATTCCTTTATAGACCTACAGCTAACAGAGCTGACCCAGGAGTTCCTGCAATGGCTGCAAGACCTGTTTATATGAACGAATTCTTCTATGGCAATGCTGTGCGCTTGGGTCGTGTGGGCATGGAATACCATACACACTGGACCGGAATGCGCCTACGTCTTGATCAGCTTAGTGATGGCGATGGCAACATCCCTGTTCCGGCTGATATAAGCATTTCATGGCAAGGCTGGGATACCGGTGCCATTTCAAGAACGAATGTGCAAAGGCATTTGCCGGCTGGTGGTACAACTTTAACTACGGTTGGACAATTTGTCCGTGAAGCAAGAGAAGGCGTACTCTATCCACAGGAAGATTTCTCTCTCCTCCTCAACCCACTCATGGGCGGCGGACCAAGCGCGGGAGTAGGTGCTCCCGGTGGTGGACAAGTCATGGGTTATGTCTATGTATCATGGAGAGATATGATAAATGAAAACCATGAAATTGACTTGTCTCAAACCAGAGCATATGCCTGGAATGCCTATCCTACAGCAGGTGCCGGTCGTGACCAGTGGGGCACTCGCGGAGCATTATTGGATACAATATTTACTGGCTATGCCAACCGCGGACAATATATTTCACTACGCTTGCATATGGACGTTCCTAGCGGACAGCAAGGAAATGCTGTGGCTGCAGATGCAACAGATCCATTTGGCAACCAGGTTTTCCCAAATTCCACTCTTGCAGGGCAACTCAGTGCGGCTCAACGACTCGCATATATGAATTTGTGGAATCGCAGGGTAGCCGATGTACCTACTTTTGTAATTCATGATATGCGCTGGCAATCGAACACACCTTATCAAGCAGATGGATCACCTGCGAACTGTCCGCATAATATTCCCTTTGAAGCAGACAGACCATTCATGGTTCCTCAACTTGATGGCTATGGCAATCCCGTTTTAGATGGTTATGGCAATCCTGTATTAGTTAGTGACGGATTATATGAAAGAATGCGTAATCCTGCTGACCCACATTATCGTTTCTTCCAAAACTTCAGGGATCAACAATTATACGTAGCCGCAAATCCGGAAAATCCGGCAGGCGTAAGTGCACCGCCAACACCTGCACAGCGAGCCGGAATTACGGATGGCTTCTTCCGTTGTGCTATTCCGAATCCATCACGTGGCACTGAGCTAGATGAGTTTGGTGTTCCTATACCTCTTCCTGATTTGCGTGTCTGCCCGGCGGGCTGTGTACCATACAGACGCCCTGACTTTAACGCAGAGGGTAACTTTGTAGGTGGCGGCACGACCGGCCGTGGTCTTACGCAACTTCGTGCAGGCTGGAGTCAAGATAACAGCTGGGGACCTGAAGGTGTATGGTATTTCTCACCTAATGACATCTCCGGATGGGTAGGTCTCGGACCAAGATACGAGCATCATATGCTTGCAAAACACCATGAGGATCTCGTTGTGGCAATGGCAGAAGCAATCGGTGATCCGGAATCACCATGGAGAGTTGTAGCACAAGTTCAGCTAGGATCCCTCGGTCACTGGGGTGAGTGGCATAACTGGCCAATAGAAGATAAAGACACTTTCCCGAATTCAGAGTTTGCTTATGAAATCGTGCGTCACTATATTGATGCATTTGCCGGGTTTGACAATGTACAGCTCGCAATGCGCTATGCAAACTGGATAGCCACAAGATATGATATGGGTATATTCCATGACCAGGCAGCACAAAATGCGCACTTCACGGTGTGGAACTCATTAGCCGGGCAAAATCTGGCCGCAGACAACTGGGACGCAAACGGCTGGGGTCGCGGTAATAGGACGCAAGGCATAAATCTGCCTACCGGCGCTCCAAATAATACCAGCTTTTTACACAATAACATAAATGCAAACATGAGAAATGTTCCTGCGTTCACAGGCCTTGCAGGCGATAGCTGGTACAACAGCGGCTCATCACCTACAATGGCTGATATTGATGAATACGCAAATGCTGCCCGTAACCCAACCTTCTGGATGAGTGGTGGTTGGTCAGGCGGCGAATGGGGTGATAATTCATCAGGTTCTTGGCATCATAATATGCCGGCACTGACAAATGTAGGCGGCACATGGACTCCCAATGAGTTTGGAGGAGACTGGGACAATCTCATGATTAACGTCATGCGTACTATCTACGCTTTCCGTTGGGCTAATACATCAAACCTGTTGCCTCGCGGTCCAAATAATGTGACCACTGCTCAACCTACAACAGCTGATGCAACTCGACTACAAAAGAACAACCTTGCAGCACACGATAACATGGGCTACAGATTTGTCATCGAGGAAATTGAAGTTGATGGCGCTCTTGCACGTGGCGAAACTGTCAACGTGGACATGGTTGTAAATAATAGAGGTGTTGCACCATTCTACCGCACATGGCCCTTTGAAGTATCATTCATTGATGCAGACGGAAATGTAGTATATCGCCAAGTTATTGAAGATGTGGATATCACTCAGTGGATGCCACGTCACAGAGCGATAAATAATGCACGTCCAGCACCGGCCGGTACTCGTGAAGTAGTTAATGCGATCGGCGAAACGCATACAGTATATTATCGCACTGCTGATCAATTACGTACATTACCAATACATCCTGTAGACAGTCCTTACTTCATTCCTGCACACGACGGACGTAATGCGGTTAACTTTGCATTAACAGTACCTGCAGATCTTCCAGAAGGCGAACTTACTATAGCTCTTGCTATACTGGATCCGGTTCTCAGAGATAACGAGCCTGCAATCCGTTTCGCCAACATTGGTACACGTCCTGATGGACGCTTGGTGTTAGATGCACTAGCAGTTGTAGAGTTGCTAGACATTACTGCCTTATCAATAGACGATGTTGCGGGAGTAATTGATCAAGAGGAACAAACAATCACGTTTACTGTTTCTGAGGACATGATTTACAATCATCCAACATTTGGAGATCAATTAAGAGGTACGATCACAGTACTTGAAGCAGCTGACGATATGGTTATATTCTACGTAGCTGGTCAGGACTGGCCGCTTAGCTTAGGTGGTTTAGCAGGTGTTGCAACAGGCGATACAGTGCGTGTAGCGGATGGCATAGTTTATACGATTATTGTTGTTGTTGTAGTGCCAACTGTCGAATTCGATGGCACAAACCCGAATCGTTTAACTGACTTACTGGAGACAAGCAATGTTATCCTAACGACACGCGGTAACCTTGGCATATTTGCACAGCACAGTCCGTTTGTGATACCAGAAGGAAGAACTCTATACATTCGAACCACATTAAATGTACAACGTGGCGATGTAGAGCTTCAAATCTACGGTAATCTAGTGGTACTTCCAGGTGGAAGAGTCAACAACCAAGGTAACGGAAGCACAATAACCGTTGAAGATACCGGAAACTTAGTTGTTAATGGCTTGGTAGAAAATGTAACCGGCTCAAGATTCTTCAATGAAGGTAATGTCACAGTTGGAAGCGAGGGCAGATTTACCGTACGTGCATCAGTGTACTATTGTTGGGAATGCTGCGGAGATGTGTACTTATATGATGGAGCAAATGTCAGTATACACAGAGATGCAACCAGACGTTGCCCGGTGGTAGAGCCGGAGCCTGAAGATTAAGCAAAATATGTCGGACAAGAAGTAAATATTAAAAACTAAACAGTAATCCTCAAACCGCCTTAGCAGGTAAGCTAATCTGCTAAGGCGGTTATAACAAGAAATGAAGGAGAACTCTATGTTGAAGAAAACTAAAAAGATATTTGCAATAATATTAATCATCAGTATAGTTCTAAGTTTCGTGACTTTTACTGGTGTTGCCTACGAACCAAGTCAATCGATGGATTATACGTATGCAGAAGTAACTCCGATGAATATCGAAAGCCCGATTGAAGCAACACCAACAAATATAGGAAACCCGATTGCAACACAATTTAGCGCAGTTGAAGGGGCAGCCGGGTTTAGTCCATTTGGTAATGGTCTTGCGTATAATAGTACAATTCAGAGATCACCAAATTTTGGTAACTTCTCTGTAAATAATGAAGCAACCCATGGCAGCCTGCATTTTTGGGAGAGTACACAAGCTCCGGCATTAGGCGAATGGGTTAGTATTAACACGCCTGTAGCGGTAGAAGCCGGATACTACAGAATTGAGTTCGTCTACAGAGCATGGAACATGAATAGAGCAACAGTGCAAAATTATGTGGGTCCTGCCGGAGGCAATCTTGCTCCGGTTGGCGTGCCTGTTGACCTACGTGCTAATGGCGCAACCGGTGCAATCAGTGCAGTTGGTGGTGAACGATTGTTTGCAAGGGAGACTTTGAGAAATGTTTTGGGTCGACCGAATATAGCCAATAATACTATACTTGTTGCAGTAACTCTTTCAGAAAGAGTATTCCTTGAAGCGGGAGTACAAACCTTCAGGACCGTTGTAACTATACCTCATACCAATGGTAGCTCAGTTACACCTGTGGCTTTTGTTATTACTCCCTTTGACGCAAATCCTGCATTATCAAATGCGATTAACGCAGCACAAGCACTTTCGGATGCAGATTATACTGCAAGTAGTTGGTCAGCGATGCAAGCAGTTTTGGCTCAAGCCATAGTTGTAAGAAATGATCCAAATGCAACAGAGGCACAGATCACAACAGCAACATCCGAGCTGCTTGGAGCCTTAGATGCCTTGGTGAGCCTGGTTTCTCTCAGAAATGTAATCGCCACTGCTAACGCACTGGATGAGAGCGACTTCGTTGGTGGATGGGCGGACATGATTTTGGCACTGCAAGCTGCCGAAGCCGGTCTGTTAAATCCCAACATAACAAGCACAGAAATTGCTAATTTAATTCTTGCATTAAACAATGCGATTGGAGCATTAGAGACTGCTGTTGATTTTTCTGCTCTGAGAACCTCTGTAAACGCAGTACGAACCATGGAAGAGCGGTATTTCAGTGCTGGTTGGACCGAAGTACAATATCAACTAACCTTGGCAGAGGCAGTTTTGGAAAATACCAATGCAACAGAGGCTCAGGTTAGTGCTGCATTTAACAATCTCAGAACAGCCAGACAAGGTTTGATATTATCACCCCAAGCATCTTTATGCCCCAGAAGAGGAATTGAGCAAACCATTGTCACTCCTGTTTGGCTTGCTTATCAATTCCGTTCTGTTTTGATGGATCCCGTGAATGGTCAGTTAGCTCCATATTTTACTTATCGTGAAACGAACGATCATAATGCGCTTAACTACAATATAGATCGTTATCTACCTTCATGGATTGACTATCATAATCGTGCACCTGTATTCTGGACAGTTGAAGGTTATACATCGAATGCGTGGCGATTTGTTCAGCAAATTTACGATGTAATACACTGGCTTGGAACTACAGAAGGCATAGGAGGTCGCCATAATTTAGAGTTGAATGACGGCAGAGGTGGCGTCGTTGACTTTATTGCAATGGACGGTTGGGTTGATTCCTCCAGAGGCGGGCAACAACCAAATCAACACGGCTATCCATTATTCCACTACAGAGGATGGGAAACAGTAGAGTTTATTTATATCGAAGGTGAAAGAGTATATACTCCATACGGCGTATCCAATGAAGATTTTTCAAACTTTGTTCTTTCACATGGAATGATACCCGGTACATACCACAACCCATTATGGCTTAATATGATGTATGTATATTGGCCATGTATGCCTCATAACGACCAACATCCTTTTATTAACAGAGTAACTGGTGCTCCTATGCCTGATGGTGTGGGTTGGAATTTGAATACGTCGAATTTCAACAGAGCATACAATAATCCTGCATTTGCCGATCTTACTATTTGGAATACAGAAATGTATGAAGCAGATGGAGTCACCAGAACAAGATTTTCACTGGAAAATCCTGAACTTTCGGCACAATATCCGAATGGTTTACCACTAAGATATATTGTACGCCGTCCATCAAGAGTGTGGAATTTGGAAAATGATGGACTTGCCGCAGGACAAGGGCTTGGAAGTGCCAGTCCGCAGGATTATCCCGGACGAGTGCCTTACAGCACACCAAATATTCAAAATAGTGATGGCGGTGCGTATTCCTTCCAAAACTGGTATATTATAGATCCCTTTAAACCGGGAGCCAGAGAATATGTAAAAGGAATGGTTGAGTTTTACAGAAGCATTGGTATGGGATTCATGAAAGTTGACTTCATGCGAAATAATGAGGAAAGCTATGGACCTATGGCAAATGTACTAGCACTCAGATGGATGCGTGAAGCAGCAGGAACAGATTTCCTTATCTCTACTGCTAACTCAAGAATGAGAAATTTCTATGAAGATGGCGCAACATATGCAGATATGATTCGTATCTCTGAAGATCAAAACTCCAGTCCTGGTTGGGGTCGCTTTAATGATCAAGAAAGAGGTCGCATAGTGCCTGACATGTGGCGTACAACCATGAATCAACATGACGCTACTAATTTCTGGGCAAACATGAATCGCAGAGATGGCGTCATATTGGATGGTCATCAAACTAAAGTTTTTGATTATGACATGGGAGCACCGGCAGGTGTGCATACAGAACTTAAGCATGTTCTTGGGTTAAAAACCTTAGGCGGCAGTGGTATTCAACTATCCGGTTCTTTACCGCAATTACGTGAAATACCACTTGATATTATGTTTAACCCGGCTATGATGGAGCTAATTGAAGAACGCTTTATTGCACAACCTGTTGAAAGCTTTGTTGACTTAATTAATGATGGCGTGGCTGGAGCTAATCCGGCGTGGCTGAATGTAAGAAATGACACAAACCGCAGAAATACGTTCCCGGGCGGGGGTAATAGTCCAGGTGGAAATTTCTTCAATGTAGATACGACAGCTCCCGGTGCAGGTTTAACATTTAGACCACTGACACAAATCTATTATGGACAAACTGAAAATGGAGATACTGTTATCGGATTTTTCAACCGTGAAAACACGCCGCAGCTTAGGGAGCTTAGATTTGAAGATATTGGTCTCAGCGGTGCATTTAATGTGTATGACCTTTGGACATCAACTACAGAAAACCCGAATGGCGATGTAATAGCCAGAGGTGTTACTGAATGGAGCGAAACCCTTATTGGACGCGGAAGCAGGGTAATAAGGATTGTCCAAACCTATGGCATTATCTCGAGTGAAAGTGAACTGAACTTAACGCTCAACGGAGCAGCAGGTGAGGATCAAGCACTTGTAGAAGCCAGAGTTGTTCTCAGAGACGGAACGCCTTCGACTCAAGGGGTTACATGGATAAGTACAAACCCGGAAGTAGCTTCTGTTACTAACGGACTTGTTCAAGCATTAACAGCAGGAACAACAACAATCAGAGTTGCCAGCATTGAAGACCCTACTCTTACTTTCGATTTAGAAGTGACAGTTGTGGATATGGCAATACTTCCTGTATCAATAGTCTTGGATCCGACGAGCGCTACTGTTGACAGCGGAGAAATTCTGACTGTTACAGCAACTGTACTACCTGAAACTGCCGGAAACAGAGCAGTTACATGGAGCAGCAGTAACAATGCTGTTGCTTCAGTTGATGATAATGGTGTTGTATTGGCGATTGGTGGCGGCACTGCGATAATAACTGCTACAAGTATTGCTGCTCCTACCGTAATGGCAGAATTTGAGATTACTGTTGAAGGTGATCCGATAGATACCGATACTGCAATTGTTGTAAGTATTCAAAATGATTTTGACATACGTCAATTGGGCGCCATTGTCAGAGACAATGCACCTCGCCAGATAATAAGCTTACTGCCTGCCGGCACACAAACCGGTACGCTCACAGCAAATGGTCAAATTCAATTGAGAGCTGTTGTAGAAGGTGCTTATGACTCGTCAGTAACATGGAGAAGCTTGGATCCGGTCATCGCTACAGTTGATGAGACAGGTTTAGTAACTGTGCTTACAAGAGGAACCACAACAATAACAGCGACAAGTAATGTAGACGGAAGATCTGCTGCCCAAGTTTTCGTGCATGGTGCCTATGAAGCATGGCAAGTGGAAGCTGAAGCCGGACTTGTATTTCCGAATTTTAATGGTACAACACCAATAACTGCCGGCACTGCAAATAGAATTTATGATCTGGGCGGAGGTCATAGTATTATTAGAGATTACGCTCCCGCTCCGGGTACAAATATTAACAGCAGACCCTCAACTGAAGCAGCAAATGTATCCAATAGAGCAATGGTAGGTAATGTAAACCTCGCCCGCGGTGTTGACGTTGTTTTCAATGCACCTGCAGCCGGGGACTTTAACATAAGTGTTTACTATGTACAAGGATCAGATGCAGGACATTCGCCCTTCCCGAATGCTGCTGATCCCGACAGAATCAATGCCAGACTGCTTACAGTGAGCACAGTTCCGGGGGATACATCTCCGCCGCTGATTGCTCAAGGCACAAGAGGGGACTTCAATCAAAGATCTGAATTTGAACCTGTGACAACTACCCTCTCATTGCAACAAGGTCCGAATACCATACGAATACGCGGCGCATTCCATGCGGGAGACAATGCCAATAATGCACCTAATATCGACAGAATAAGCATTACAAGTGCGAGTGCCGGTGTACTCGGAGTCATTGGTAATGTTACTGACGTAAGTGGAAACTTTATTGACATTGAACCTATCCTTATTACAGAAAACAAGAATGCAGTCGGAACCACCTATGTTTATGTTGATATTTACAGGGATGGAGCATTGGTTGCAGGAAACAGAGAGATTGAAACCGGAAGTGTTATTGTATTCTCACAGCAAAGTATTGGAGGCAGAACCCTTAATAACGGTTTCGTATATGCAGGATACTTCCCCGGTGCCGCAGCCACAAGAATCTCCAAAGATCAGTTTGAAGCACCAGGAATCTATACTGCCAGAATCAGATTCGGCGCCGGTGAAGGAAGCCTAGTTAGTGAGCCTATCTTCTTATTTGAAAGAGATGATGAAGTTGAACCGGTTCCTACGACAGAATTTGACGGAACGAATCCGGCACGCTTGCGTACTCTTCTGGACGATTATAATGTAACACTACAAACTCGTGGTAACCTGGGCATCTTCGCACAGCACAGCCCGTTTATAATACCGGAAGGCAGAACACTGTATATAGAAACAACTCTGAACATACAACGTGATGCTGAACTCATTATAAAAGGCACAGTGGTAGTACTTGAAGGCGGAAGAATCAACAACCAAGGTAGCGGTACAGGTGGCGGTACTATCAACATTACCGGAAGTGGTCGCTTAGTGAATTACGGGCATGTGGAGAATGTGACGAATTCTACTATAAATAACTATGGTCTCATAATCAATAACGCAAGGTTTGAGGTACGTGCCAGAGCAATATTCATAGACAACGGACTTATCGATGGAAGTAATCCCCTTAACATCAATCGTGATGCCATTCGAATACGACCATAAGGAATGGGACAAAAATATTTTAAGGAGAAAATAATGTCAAGATCAATAAAAAAGATTATAGCCTTATTATTAGCGTTAAGCTTCATGGTCAGCATATTGGCAGTTAGCGCTCTTGCAGAGGAGCCTGAAGTATATGATACAGAACCTTTAGCAGCAGAAGTGCTTTCGGTCGGTGTACCATTTTCTGAATTTTCCGGCAGACTGGAAGTATGGAACGATGTAGTAACCGGTGAGTGGAACCGTGTTGACCACAATGCGGTGACAGACGGAGCCGGTGATGACCAACTTACACTCCGCGCGACCGCCGGTGGTGGCGTTCTATATACAATAGTGGAAGGTTTATTCCGCGACACAAGAAACATCTGGTTCATCAGTATTGATGGCAGAGATGATGGATTTACTTTCCATGGTCGCCAGAATATTCATTATTTAGTGGCTAATGGGTTCCTTTACAGCCCTACAGCTGATAGAGTTGATCCAGGTGTTCCTACTATGACCGGTACAGGTAATGCAGGCGTTAGAGATTATACAAATGAATTTTTCTTAGGCAGTGCAGTGCGCCTGGATCGTGTTGGTATGGAATATCATACACATTGGACAGGCATGCGCCTACGCTTAGATCAGCTTGAAGATGGCGACGGCAATACTCCTGATCCTGCTGATATACGCATTTCATGGCAAGGCTGGGATACCGGACTTGTTTCCAGAACGACGATACAGAGACATTTACCAGCTGGTGGCACGAGCCTAGCTCCTGTCGGACAATTCGTCCGTGAGGCAAGAGATGGTGCACTCTATCCACAGGAAGACTTCTCACTTATCCTCAACCCATTGATGGGCGGCGGTCCCGTTGCAGGAACAGGTGCTCCAACGGGTGGACGAGTAATGGGCTTTGTTCATGTAGCATGGCGTGATATGTCACCCGAACCCGGTGTAATTGATTTGGATCAAACAGTACTATCTGTTCACGGAGCATTACCAACTGCCGGTCCCGGTCGTGACGAATGGCCTGCGCGTGGCGCATTATTAGATGATATATTTACAGCAGCCGCTGATCGAGGACATTACATTGAACTACGCTTGATTATGGATCGTCCTCATGGTGGTCCGGGACTTGCCGTACCGGGAACTCACCCTATTTTCCCTGATCCCGTTGAAGCCGGAGCCAAAACTGCAGCTCAACGCCTTGCATATCTTAATCTAATGAACCGCAGAGTTGCTGATATTCCGACATGGGTAATTCATGATATGCGTTGGCAATCAAATCTGCCAAACTCTGAATGTGAGCATAACATTCCATTTCAAGCTGACAGACCTCACCTCGTATGGTGTGACATTGCAGAAGCTCTTGTTGATGATGGATTATTTGCCAGAATGCGTAATCCTGCTGATCCTGATTATCTCTTCTTCCAAAACTTCAGAGATCAACAATTATATGTAGCAGCAAATCCTGAAAATCCACTTGCCGTAAGTGCACCTCTAACACCTGCACAGCAAGAGGGAATCATGGACGGTTTCTTCCGTTGTGCGATTCCTGCTCCAAATGGCGGTCCTGATTTACGTGTCTGCCCGGATGGTTGTGTTCCATACAGACGTCCTGACTTTAATGCAAATGATGAGTTTCCTGCCGGTGCTCGTGGCATTTCGCAACAACGTGCAGGCTGGCAACGTGATCAAAATTGGGGTCCTGAAGGTGTATGGTACTATTCACCTAATGATATCAGTGGTATGGTGGGTCTTGGACCGAGATATGAGCATCATATGCTTGCAATACATCATGAGGCACTTATTCGAGCGATGGCTGAAGAAATTGCCGATGCCGATTCCCCATGGAGAGTAGTAGCACAAGTTCAGATTGGCTCTTTAGGTCACTGGGCCGAATGGCATAATTGGCCAATAGAAGATAAAGACACATTCCCCAATGCAGAGTTTGCATATGAAATCGTGCGCCACTATGTTGACGCTTTTGCCGGAATTGACAATGTACAACTCAGTATGCGTTATGCTAACTGGATAGCTACAAGATATAATATGGGTATACATCACGACCAGGCAGCCCAGAATCAACACTTCACAGTATGGAACTCATTAGCCGGACAAAATCTAGCTGCAGACAATTGGGAACCAAATGGTTGGGGTCGTGGTAATAGAACCCACGGTCAAAATCCAATTCCGGGTGGGGGTTGGAACAACAACTACATATTGCATAACAACATTAATGCAAATATGAGAAATGTTCCTGAGTTCACAGGACTTGAAGGCGATAGTTGGTACAACAGCGGATCATCACCAACCATGCGCGATATTGATGAATTTGCCAATGCTGCCCGTAACCCAACCTTCTGGATGAGCGGTGGCTTCTCAGGCGGCGAATGGGGTGACAGTTCCTCCGGTGCATGGCATCGCGATTTGCCAGGTATAAATGTCGCTTCCGGTATTCCTAATCAATATGGCGGAGACTGGGATAATACCAGCATCAATATCATGCGTACAATCTACGCTTTCCGTTGGGCAAACACATCAAATCTATTGCGACGCGGACCGGATAATGTGACTACAGCTCAACCTGCAACATCAGCAGCAACAAGAATACAAAAAAACAATCTTGCAGCACATGACAACATGGGCTACAGATTCGTGATCGAAGAAATTGAAATAGATGGTGCTCTTATACGTGGCGAAACTGCCGATGTGAGTATGGTAGTTAACAACAGAGGTGTTGCACCATTCTACCGTACATGGCCATTTGAAGTATCGTTCATTGATGCAGACGGAAATATAGCATATCGCCAAGTTATCGAAGATGTGGATATCACAGAGTGGATGCCACGTCACAGAGCGATAAATAATGCACGCCCAACTCCTGCCGGTTCTCGTGAAGTAGTAAATGCAATCGGCGAAACGCATACTGTGTACTATCGCACAGCTGCTCAATTACGTACATTACCTATACATCCTGTAGATAGTCCCTACTTCATTCCTGCACACGATGGACGTAATGCTGTAAACTTCGAACTTCAAATACCAGCAGAACTATCCGAAGACGGTGTGTATTCTGTAGCAATAGCGATTCTAGATCCTGTTCTCAGAAATAACGAGCCAGCCATTCGTTTCGCCAATATCGGCACACGTGCAGATGGACGTTTGGTTATTGACGGCCTTACAGTGGATGTACCGCCGGTAATGACAGTTGAATTTGATGGCACAAATCCGAATCGCTTAACTGACTTACTGGAGACAAGCAATGCTATCCTGACAACACGCGGTAACCTTGGCATATTTACACAGCACAGCCCATTTGTGGTACCAGAAGGAAGAACCCTATACATCCAAACGACATTGAATGTACAACGTGGCGATGTAGAGCTTCAAATCTATGGTAATGTAGTGGTACTTCCTGGCGGAAGAATCAACAATCAAGGTAACGGAAGTACAATAACGGTTGAAGATGGCGGCAATCTGATTGTTAATGGTTGGGTGGAAAATGTAACCGGCTCAAGATTCTTCAATGAAGGTAATGTCACAGTTGGAAGCGAGGGCAGATTTACCGTGCGTGCATCAGTGTACTATTGTTGGGAATGCAGCGGAGATGTGTATCTATATGATGGAGCAAATATCAGTATACACAGAGATGCAACCAGACGTTGCCCACCACCAGTAGAACCAGAGCCTGAAGAGTAAAAATTATATAAGCGACTACCTTTATAAGTACTCCTCCCAAAGAAAGTCCATACTTACTTTTGGGAGGAGTACTGTTTTTCGTTAACGCTAATAAAAACGATAAAAAAAGACGTGGTTTCACTCAAACAGTTTGGTGAATCTTACAAAATTACAATAATAGTTGTAATGCGATAATATTAATCATATAATACTTACTAAGTAACACTAAGTAAGTATTGAGAATAATGATACATTAATATAGAGTGAGGTGATATGTGGAGAATATATGTACTTGCGGTTTCTCTTGGAACAGAGAAAAAGGAATGCACAACCTTAAGTAAATGTAGCTGAAAAAGAGGAGCCACAACCTCAGAATAAAATGGCAAAATATTAAATAGGAGATACATATGAAAAGACTTATTAAAAGAAGTTTTGCATTGCTTTTAGTGATGGCTATCGCGTTAAGCGTTGTCGCGGTTCCGGCAATGGCAACTGAACCGGAAGCTCTGGATGCATTTGATCCGGGCAACTATTCACTAAGACTCCAAGGAAACGGAGCGATATCTTCAGCCCGCTTCACGCCACACCAGAGTATAAACTTCCCAATCGGAACATTTGAATTTTCTGTATGGGCAAGAGGTAATGCCACTGCATTGAATATTCGTGCTGAAGGTGGCGGTGGAAACTTAGTTTTTGTGCCGAACAGGACTGTAAATTATGCAGAATGGACACAAATAACAGGTACTGCAACATCAACAGGTGGCAACTGGCGTACTTTTTTAATTGAGACCGGAACATCTGCAGCGAACGACATCATGCTGGATGGCTTTTCTCTGACAGGTCCGGCCGGAACAAATCTGTTGGCAAATCCTGGATTTGAAACAGGAACATTTGCCAACTGGTTCGTAACCGCTGACTGGGCAGTAAACTGGTTAGGTGTACCCACAAGCCCTGATAACAACTGGTCTATATACGAACATGGTGCTGGTAGTGTTGAGCCAACAACATACACTGTAACAGTAGGCGAAGCGTCAACAGTTCCTGTAGGAAATGTAGTAATTACACCGGCAGGCGCACAAGAAGCCGGAACCCTCATGACATTAACAGTAACTCCTCCAACAGGACAAGTGTTGGTGCCGGGTACTTTGAATGTAACAGGAGTTGCCGATATAACTTTGACTGAAATCAACGCTGCATTCCCGATGCCTGAAGGTGGCGGTGTAGTATTGGTTGATGCGCAGTTTGAAGAAATTGAACTTCCTCCTTTAGGCGATCCTGTATCACTCGGTGAGTTTATGGGAAGACTAGGTGAGTGGGATGAAGTAAACTACTCATCAGTGCAAGCTGCAAACCTTACGCTACGTGCAACAACAAGTGATGAGATGCTCTATACAATAGTAGAGGGTGCACATAGAGATACACGTAATGTGTACTACATCAGCATTGCAGGCAGAGAAGGTGGCTTTACCCGCCATGGTCGCACTAACATACATTATCTCGTAGCAAATGGATGGCTTTATAGAGCAACAGCAGATCAAGCTGCTACAAATACACCGGAATGGTTTGCAAATACAGTTACCAGGGTTAGCCGTATCAATATGGAATACCATGGAACATGGACAGGTATGAGAGTACGTCTTGATCAGCTGGGCAACCCGGATCCGGCAAGCATCAGCATTTCATGGCAAGCTTTTGATGCAACAGTTCGCAGTACAACACCGGCACATCTACCTGCAGGCGGAACATCTTTAATGCCTGTAACAGCGAGATTTGCACGTGTACGCGATGAAGGCGTATACTATCCGACTGAGTATTTTGGTATCATTCTCAACCCTCTGGTAGGGGGCGGTGCCAATATGCAATCAGGTGGTGCGCCCACCGGACAATCGCTGGGTTATGCATATGTATCCTGGAGAAGTCTACAGCCCAATAGAGATGAAGTTGACTTGAGTCAAGCCAGAATATATATTTGGAACGACTATCCTGTATGGGGTCCAAATAGAGACGAATGGGGTCCGCGTGCACCATTGCTTGAAAATTTAATGGCAGATTATGCGAGCAGAGGACAATATGTTCAATTGCGCATGATCATGGATCTTCCAACAGGCCACAGAACAGGCACGGGCTTTGTGCCGATTCCGGCGCATTACTTCCCACCTCCATATGATGGCGGTACTCCTCTTAGTGCTGCACAACAAGGTAGTGCAGTTAACCTGAGAAATCGTACAATTGCAGATATTCCTGATTGGGCTGTTGCGACAATGCGTCGCGAGTCAAATCGTCCAAATGACAATTGCGAACATAATATCCCATTCCAACCTGACAGACGTCACTTCGTATGGGATGCTAATGCAAATGGCGGCGAAGGCGGTTATGTAGATGATGGTTTGTTTGACAGAATGAGAGATTCTAACGATACCCATGCATTATTCTGGCAAGGGTTTAGAGATCAACCATTCGTACATTATGATAACGTAATATATTACTATCCGGCAGAAGGCGAACCTGTACGCGTAACAGACGGACTTTTCCGTTGCGCAATTCCAAATCCAGCCGGTGGTGCTGATCTTCGTGTATGTCCTGACGGTTGTATTCCTTATCGTCGTCCGGCAGGTGTTAGAGCAAATGTTGATGGCAACTGTTCTGATGGAACCGGTCGCCTCCAACGCCTCGCAGGTTGGCATCCAGACAACAACTGGGGACCGGAAGGTATGTGGTACTACTCATGGCCTGCAATCTCCGGTGCGGTAGGTCTTGCACCGAGATATGACCACCACTTACTATTAGATTATCACGAGCAACTAATTAACTTACTAGCCGAAGAAATTGCAAGACCTGGTTCTGACTGGAACGCAGTCGTGCAAGTACAGCTCGGCACACTTGGTCACTGGGGTGAGTGGCACAACTGGCCAACTGCAAATGCCGGCACATTCCCGAATGCTCAAATTGCGTATCCATTTGTACGTCACTACATAGATGCATTCGCATGCAACCCCAATGTACACATTGGTATGCGCTATGCAAACTGGATTGGTGTGAGATATGGCATGGGCTACTTCCATGATGAAGCCGGTCAGACTTCCCACTTTGAACAAGTCAATGTTATTGCACAGCAAAACCTAAGTGCGACTGACCATGCAGGCGGACCGGGTCACAATGCGGGTATTGGTGTAAACATTGCAAGTATAACGTATAACCGCAATGCCAATATGGCCAATGTACCGGCATTTACAGGAATACCGGGAACTCCTGCAGCTAACTTTAATAATGCCGTCTCTGATCCTACATTTTGGATGCACAGATGGTCCGGTGGCGAGTATGGTGACACCTCTGCCTCCGTTGCCAACCCTGCAGCGCCTCGCTCAACAGTAACATGTGATATCTCACGTGGTGATTTAGTTTCCGGATGGGGACAGCCGCAATTCAACTCCATCATGCGTACCATATACGCCTTCCGCTGGAGTAATGTATCGAATCTTGCACCTCGTGGTCCGATTGCGGGTCGTCCGCGTCCAGGTAATGCAACAGATCAAAGAATGCATAAAAACAACGACGCAATGTTCGACAACATGGGCTATAGATTTGTAGTTGAAGAAGTAGCAGTCGATGGCAATCTCTATCGTGGCGAAACAGTTGACATGAACATGGTTGTAAGCAACCGCGGTGTTGCGCCATTCCATCGTAGCTGGCCGCTTGAAGTGTCCTTTATCAACGCTGAAGGACAAGTAGCTGATGCAATCATTATTGATTGTGTAGATATCGTAGAGTGGCTTCCACGTCACCGTGCATTCAGTAATGCACGACCGCCTATGACACATCACCGTTATGTCACCAGTCATATTACAGGCGAAGAAGTACGCGTATACTATCGTCCGGGCGCTGAGCAAGCACAACAAGGTACAGTGAATATTCCGGCATTTGATGGACGTAGTGAAGTCAATTTTGCAGTGACAATTCCTGCAAGCCTTCCTGAAGGTGAGCACACCTTAGCTATTGCTATACTGGATCCGATTCTTAGAGATTACAATCCAGGTATCCGTTTCCATAACTATCCGGTTCGTAGCGACATGCGTCTTGTACTTGAGCCATTTGTTGTGACTGACGGAGTGGTTGTGCCAACTGTTGAGTTCGATGGCACAAACCCAAATCGCTTAGTAGACCTATTGAAAACTAGCAATGTTATCCTGACAACACGTGGTAACTTGGGTATATTTGCACAGCACAGCCCATTTGTGATACCAGAAGGAAGAACTCTATACATCCAAACGACATTGAATGTACAACGAGGCGATGTAGAGCTTCAAATCTATGGTAATCTGGTTGTACTTCCTGGCGGAAGAGTCAACAATCAAGGTAACGGAAGTACAATAACGGTTGAAGATGGCGGTAACCTGATTGTTAATGGTTTGGTAGAAAATGTAACCGGCTCAAGATTCTTCAACGAAGGCAATGTCACAGTTGGAAGTAATGGCAGATTTACCGTACGTGCATCAGTGTACTATTGTTGGGAATGCTGCGGAGATGTGTATCTATATGATGGAGCAAATATCAGCATTCACAGAGATGCAACCAGACGTTGTCCGGTGATAGAGCCGGAAGAATAGCATTACAGTAAAAGTGTAACAAACACGATCTTTCTGAATAGGTAGAAATAATAGCTCCTCCCAAAGAAAGTTCAGACTTAATTTTGGGAGGAGCATTGTTTTGTTGCCAACAACAGCTAGAAAAAGGACAAAAAGACATATTCCACAAACCAATTTGGTAATTCTTACAAAATTACAATAAGTCTTGAAATGAGACACCATCAATCATATAATACTTATTAAGGAACACTAATTAAGTGGTGTTTAATAATGAATAGGAGACATATTATGAGCAAACGTTTAAGAAGAAGTATTGCATGGATATTGTCGATAGTTATCATAATGGGTGCTATCACAATTCCGGCAGTGGCGACAGAGTCGGAAAGTCCGGATGCATTAACTGTTAATGCACAGTTTGAAGAGGAGGAACTTCCTCCTGTAACAGGTGTAACATTTGCACAGTTTACAGGTCGTGTGGATGAGATGACGGGCAGTGAGTGGGGACGCGTTAATCATTCCAGCTATACAGCAGGTAATCTTACTCTAAGAACTACATCCGGTGGTGATGTACTATATACCATCATTGAAGATGCAACGCCATGGAACAGAGCAGTTGCCACGGGTCATGCACGTCCTGATAGAGATACAAGAAACGTATTCTACATTAGTATTGAAGGCGTACCGGGATTCACTTTTATGGGACGCCCGAATGTCAGTTATGTCGTTGCAAATGGCTGGTTGTATCGTGTCCTTAACGATATGGATGAATATCGTGCAGAGTACGCCAGACCGGCACAAGTGAACCCAACTAATGCTGGCAATCAGCATTTCCGTTGGACAGAAATGCCGGAGTGGTTTGGCGCAGATAATGATCCGGACAGAGATGCTGAACGTCTTTCTCGTATTGGTATGGAATACTTCAGAGACTGGACCGGCATGCGTCTGAGATTGGATCAAATTGGTAATCCAGATCCGGAAGCTGTAAGTATTTCGTGGCGCGGTATGGCAGGCGGAACTCAAGGTAATACCGAAACTGCTCGCAGAGGCACTGCTGTGCATTTACCGACAAACACTGCAACATTACTCCAAGCAACAAGCTTTGATCGCTATAACCCTGAAGGTGTATATTTTCCGACGGAAGATTTCGATATTATCTTCAACCCGCTAAGAGGTGGTGGTGCAAATCTGCAAAGCAGTGAAGCACCTGTTCACACATGCGCAGATCCTGAAAATTGCCCTGCAACTTGGATTCACACAACAACATGTCCGGAGACAGGAAATGTAATTCCGTTCTCAGAAACTGATGGACCTCTTGATGGTCAATTCTATGGCTATGCATATGTATCGTGGAGAAGCCTTGAGCCCGAGCCAGGTGTATTTGATTGGGACAATGTCAGAATGTATACAAAAGGTGACTATCCGGTAGTTGGACCGAACATGGATCAATATCAATGTGCACGTGGAAATCTTGTTACGAAAGCACTTGCAGAGTATGCCAGACTGGGTGTATATGTTCAATTGCGTTTCGTCATGGACTATCCGTTTGGCTCACCATTTGGCTATTGGTATGGTGATAACTACATGGGTGGCTGGTATGACAATGACCCACAAGGTCTAAATAGAAGTCACACAGAGCTTGCAATGATTAACTTACGTAACGAAGCGATTGCGGATATTCCCACATGGCTGATTGAAAGAATGCGCGAAGAACCAAACCGTCCGAATGCTGCTTGCGATGATAATATTCCAAATCGTGCAGACTTTGATCCGGGAGATGGTTTGTATCAAAGAATGCGCAATCCTAACGATCCGAACGCAGCGTTTTTTGCGAGATTCATGTCAGGATATTTCCATTGCACAATACCAAACCCGGCAAGTGGTGCGGATCTTAGAATATGCGCTGACGGATGTGTTCCGTATCGCCGTCCCATCGGACTAAGAGCAGCGCCATCGGCTCAACAAAATAGCCATGGATGGCATCCGGATAACTTCTGGGGTCCTGAAGGTACATGGTACTTGACTCCTCCACCGGACATTTCAGGCGGCGTTGGTCTGGGTCCAAGATATGAGCATCACTTAATGCTTGATTATCATCAAAGAGCAATCAATGCATTGGCAGGAGAAATTGCACGTCCAGGTTCAGTCTGGAATGCAGTTGCCAATGTTCAACTCGGCTCACTTGGACGCTGGGGCGAGTGGCATAACTGGCCAGCAGCAGACACGGGTACATTCCCGAATGCTCAACTTGCATATCAGTTTGTAACACACTATGTCGATGCTTTCGCATCTAATGACAATGTACAAATAGGTATGCGCTATCCGAACTGGATTCTTTCAAGACATAATTTCGGTCAATTTAACGATCAAACAGGTCATAATAACAACATTCAATATGTTGTAGGCATGACAGGTCAAAATCTTGCTGGTAACAATGCAGCAAGCCAAGGGTTCTTGGGTGGTTGGCCCGGTCACGGCGGACCAACAGGAGGTCCCGGAAACATTAATGCAAATATGGCAAATGTACCTGAATTTACCGGTCTTAGCGGTGCTCAATATACAACTGCTTCCCAGCATTCAACACATTGGATGCATGCATGGACAGGTGGCGAATACGGCGACGTATCTTGCCCAACCAACTGGTTCTGGCAGTACGTACAATTTGATGTAGGTCTAATGGGTGACCTCCATAGAGGTGCAATGCATGACTATGGTCGTGACAGCACAGCATGGGGTAATGCTAATGGTATAAATAGAGTTCATATTATGAACACTCTAGATTCATTCCGCTGGACACATGTATCGAATATGGCACCTCGCGGACCGAATGCCGGACGCACCAATGCCACAACCGGTGACATGCAGCGTGCACACAAGAATAACGATGCAGCATACGATAACATGGGCTACAGATTCACACTTGAAGAAGCCGAAGTAACAGGTGAACTTGTGCGCGGCGAAACAGTGGATGTGAGAATTGTAGTAAACAATAGAGGTGTTGCGCCCTTCTATCGCAGCTGGCCATTTGAAGCCTCATTCGTAGATAGCAACGGCAATGTGGTGGGCAGACAAATCATCGAAGATATCGACATCACTGAATGGATGCCACGTCACAGACCAATAAACAATGCACGTCCTCCAGCCGGGGCACACCGCTATACTGCTGACGGCACACGCATTGATTATCGTAGCTTTGCAGAACTAGGTGTAGCCGGAAATATCTCTATTCCTGCTAACGATGGACGTACAGAAGTTGAGTTTTCCGTAACTGTGCCTGCTAACTTATCTAATAGCGAGTACACATTAGCAATAGCAATTCTTGATCCGATTCTCCTACAAGGTGAGCCGGGTATTACGTTCCACAACGTCGGCACGCGCTCAGACAGACGTTTGGTACTTGAGCCATTTACTGTAGATGCAGTTTTTGATGGCACAAATCCAAATCGTTTAGCAGATTTACTTGAGGATGGCGATGTTATCCTTACGACGCGCGGTAACTTGGGCATATTTACACAGCACAGTCCATTCGTGATACCTGAAGGAAGAACACTATATGTTCAAACCACATTAAATATACAACGTGGCGATGTAGAGTTTATTATTGAAGGTAATCTAGTGGTACTTCCTGGCGGAAGAGTCAACAACCAAGGTAATGGAAGTACAATAACAGTTGCAGATGGCGGTAACCTGATTGTTAATGGTTGGGTAGAAAATGTAACCGGCTCAAGATTCTTCAATGAAGGTAATGTTGTAGTCGGAAGTGACGGTAGATTTACCATACGTGCATCAGTTAACTACTGTTGGGATGTTTGCGGAGATGTGTATCTGTATGATGGAGCAAATATCAGCATACACAGAGATGCAACTCGACGTTGTCTGGTAGTAGTGCCGGAACCAGAAGAAATAGAATAGCAGAAGAATAGTATCACGATTTTTTAATTGTCGGGCTTTCTTTGGGAGGAACAGTATACCTCCTGAAGAAAGCCCGAACGGGTTTATCCTATTTCGCATATAATTATCATATACAAGCGCTACGTTCTGTTCATCTGCCCGAAGATTGATATTGCGAGCAGCAACCATTATGTCATACCCGCCCGCAGGTGAACAGATTCAAATACTAACGAGAGGCTGATGTAGTTACATAAAGTTGCAACCCCGAATGCTTATCACAAACAGCGTTCAGGGTTGCTTTTTAATATTCTTGCTTGTATCATGAATCGAAAAATGCGTTAGTTTTACCATACCTATGCAATACAGAAGTTATCTTCTGCTTTCTTCACGCTCTTGCCATATTCCAGCTCTTCTTCCCAACGTGATAATTTCTTCTTAAATATTCGGCAATTACATGCGGAATTTAGGGAGAATATGAACATTTCTGCGCTCCTTTATATCAGGTCTTGCCAGCCTTTTTGCGAATCCTCGCACCCTGTTACGGGGTCGCAACAGCCCATTAAACGGTCGCCGGACCGCTATGTGGAGAAATATGTATATCGACAGAGCCATTTTTTATAGCGAAATTTAACCATATGCTTCTGAACAAACGGAAAATGACCGTTCATACCCAAAAAATGGCTTTTCACACCCAGACTATTGCAAATGGTTTGGGTGTGTGTTATGGTACAAAAGTGTGATTATTTTATTTTGCGAAAATGTAAAAAAGCACTTGAAATCTCAGCGAATAGAGTATATTATACCAAGTAATAACTAACTAAAGATGGTACAGGATAAATGGAGGATGCACTTTATGAGTTACAAACTGATGAATTTTAGAAAAGGGAAGCGCTCGGCTCGTGTTAGCCGAACCAACATTGGAAATCGATTGCTTGCAATAACAATGGCTACACTTATGATGCTTAGTACCATTGCAGCAGGATTCCTGGATTATGCGACAGATTACGATGAGGATTTCGTATATCAAGGAGTGGTCGCTGATAGCAATGATTATCAGGATGAATACTCATATGATTCCTCGGATGGTGCAGAAACTCCATTTGATGCTGACGAGTTATACTATGACGAAGATGAGTATAGCTACGAAGATGACTACAATAATGAAGCAGAAGAAATAGAACTTGCTTATTATAATGAATATATCGATATTGAAATGTTAAGCATTGTAAACGATGAAGCAGGACTCAGAAGTGCAGTAGAGGGTGCTACTGGAACGGTGATAATCACAATCGATAATAATATTACCATAACAGGTGCACCAATTTTAGTTCCATCAGGTGTGGATGTAACACTCGTTGGCGATTTTACAATCACTCGACCGCTGGGTACGGGCAGGCACTTTATTGTTGGTGCTGATACAACACTCAGACTGACTAATGTCACACTTTGTGGTGTTGTCGGTGTTAGCGATTTAGTCGGTGCTCCCGGTAATGTTAATTTTGGTGGTGGTATTACTGTTGAAGGCGCTCGTAGCACGCTCATAATGAATGGTGCTGCCACTATTCAAAACAGTCATACTAACTTGACAACTCTGTCAAACACCGAACGCGCTGGCGGCGGCGTTCGCTTTGTCGGAGACCGCAGCACACTTATAATGAACGGCACTGCCAGAATCATGAATAGTGAAGCACGCGAAGGTGGCGGAGTGGCAATGCTCGGCAATAACAATAGATTCATAATGAACGGTGCTGCTAGAATTCAAGGTAATCAAGCAGGACTTCTAGGTGGTGGTGTATATATACGCGGTTCGGGATCAGAAACAGTAATCAATAACGGTTTTGTAGAATATAACGAAGCAAGATCAAATAGCGGTGGTGGATTGCAAGTCAGCGGTAGCTTCACCATGATTGGTGGCGGAATCAATAACAATACGGCCGCAACTAACGGTGGCGGTATACGTTTCTATCATGCGGGCACAACCTTTACAATGACCGGCGGTGAGATGAGGGGTAATACTGCTCGCACTTACCAAGGTGGTGCTATGCACAGTTCCGCTAACGGGGGATCGATATACATTGGCGGTGAAGCGGATATCAGGAATAACCAGGCAATAGGAACAGGAGTAGTTGCGAATGCAAGGGGTGGAGGCATCCATATTGGTACTAACAATAATCAAACTTTAACAATCGGTGGGAATGCCACTATTGTTAATAACACTGCTGCGTACAGCGGAGGTGGCGTTGACTTTGCTTCCGAATTCGGTACGTTTATAATGGAAGGCGGTTTCATTGGTAATAACGTAGCTGAGCAGAGCATAGGTGGCGGAATTCGTCTGTTTAATATAGGAGCAAATCCTATTCGTACTTACCCATTAACGTTTATCATGACTGGCGGTGTAGTTCATAACAACGAAGCACTAGATGAGGTAAACGGTAATGGCGGTGGTATATATGTTGGTCCGCGTACCGAGGTTACAATCAATAATGTGTCTGGGTCGATTCACGAAAATAGGGCCGGCAATAGCGGTGGCGGTATGTTTGTTGCGTCAACAGATTATTCTGTTGGTCCGGTTACAATCATTAATGGAACAATTACTGGTAACCATGCCGGTACAGATGATGTTGAAAATGGTGTCCGCGATAACGGCGGCGGTATCCTTCTTGGGAATAGAAGGATGGATATACGAGATGCAACATTCCGAAACAATTCAGCAGTCGAATATGGTGGTGGAATTTGGACACTCTGGTATCACAACTTAACAGTTAGTGATAGAGTAGTATTCGGTGGCAATAGGGCTAATGCACCACATGACCATGGGCAAGGCAATCGTGGTTCAACAGTACCGGTTCATCGTGATAATACTGGTGGTGGTGAGGGCGGTAGCCCTGAACATATCCTCTGGGCAACGCCATTAAGTCTTCCGGGTACTCATGCGCTAAATAATTATGACATTAACTATACAGGCACCCGTTTTATTGGTGCTCCTGAGCTACAAATAACAAAGACAGCGACACCTGATTATGGTAATACATTAGAAACAGCAGTTGAAGTTGAACGTGGCGATACGATTGTATACTCAATAGAAGTAGAGAACCTTGGAACAGCTCCTGCACTTAATATAGTAGTTGAAGACCAAATCCCGGCCTATCTGACAATAAACCAAGCGGGTATCCAAGGTCAGTTCGGCACCACCGGACCATTACTAACAATAGCAGAGCTAGAAGCTGAAGGAGTAGTCGTAACAGTAAGTGGTCAGCTAGTAACATGGACAATTGAAGAGCTGGCAGCAGATACAACATTTATGCTTATTATCCCAACGACAGTAAGTTCAGCGACACCAAATAGCACAATCTTCCGTAACCAAGCCATCATCACAGAAGTAGATGGTGAAGACACCGATTATAGAAGTGAAGTTATCTACCATGAAGTAGATGAAGAAGATGAAGTATATCCTGATCTATCCGTGACTAAGACAGCGACGCCTGAGTATGGTGATACATTGGAAACAGCAGTTGAAGTCGAACGTGGCGATGCGATTGTATACACAATAGAAGTAGAGAACAGTGGGACAGGTCCTGCACTTAATGTAGTGGTCGAAGATCAA
>WQWL01000015.1 GCA_009785345.1 Oscillospiraceae bacterium | reverse complement strand
TCATTTGCGATGTTTTTATCTGTTACAAGTAAATCAATGTCGGACAAATTTGCAAAAGTAAACGGCAAATTCTTGCTGAACTTAGAACTGTCCATCAACATTATTACTTGCGCTGCCTTTTCTACAACACGTTTTTTCATTTGACACTCATCATAATTACCACAAGTGAAACCATTACTAAAATTGAATCCTGACGCTCCCATAAATGCGACATCGATATTTATATTGTCCAGAAAACTCAATGCGTTAACTCCTGACAATGAGAGGTTTCCACTACTGAGCTGCCCACCTGTCATAAATACTGTGTTATTCGGATTTTTTGCACATTCTAGCGCTATGTTTGGAGCTGTAGTTATAATAAAAAGCTTATCATTGCTAAGCAATCTTGATAAGCCTGTAACAGTCGTACCTGTATCCAAGAAAATAGAACTTTCCTGTTTAATATACTCATATGCAATTTGTGCGATTGATAATTTTTCTGCTGTGTTTACATTTTCACGCTCAGAAAATTGCGCTTCGCTAAGTCGTGATAAATACGCAATTGATTTAGCACCGGAACGCGTGCGAACTATTCCACCGAGCAGTTCCAATTTCTCCAAATCACGACGCAATGTCATTGATGAAATATCCGGAAACAAAGATTCAAGCTCGACAAGTTTCGCTTCACCATTCGCGCTGATAAATGATTGAATTTTTTGTTGACGTTCGTTCATAGTCACACCGTAATGTTAATTTTTAACAAACAAATGTTCGATGTTAACATCGTAACATCGAACATTATACTTGTCAAGAAAAACGTCAGCTTCGTCACCGTGAAAATTTATTTTTAACCGTGTCCGCAATAAGTTTTGGTGGCAAGGTGCTGAGTTAAATAAATTTGATGATCAACGTCCTAATATCATGTCCATTTCATATCCGGTGACAAACTGTATTTGTTGTGCTTGCGGTGAATTAACGATTATTGAAATTGCATCAGCAGTTTTTTGATAAACATCGTGTACTATAATAGTGCTGTTTGCAGGTGCGGACAACACTCTTTCAACAATATCATCCTTGGTGGTTTTCTGATCCCAATCATCAACATTTGGAGCAACTTCTCTAAAGGCAAATGTTTTGCCTGTTTTAGCTATGTACTCATTGTGCCCCTCATAGCAGTATGTTGGGGCATAATATGATGGAATAATTCCCAGTACTTCACATATTGCTTCATCAGCACGAACTACTTGCCTAACAACTTCTTCCTCAGTATATTCCTGCCAAAGCTTAAGTTGACCATCTGGAAATGCAGTTGCGAATCCACCGGAATATTCCCTCATCCAGGGGTGAGAATATGTGTGATTGCCAATATGATGACCTGATGTAAATGTCAATACTGCAATTTCAGGATGAACTTCAACTCCAATGAACTCATGCGCAATATCATGAAAGGTTCTACCTGTTACATAAAATGATGCACTTACACCGGCATTATTTAGGGTTTTTACGATTTCTCTAGTATATCGACTTGAACCATCGTCGAACTCCAGCGCCATCAGTCTTAGACTCAGGTCATACATTTTGACAAAAATAGTTCTTCTGGTATCTCCAATGCTTATGGTTATCGCTGCCGTTCCGCGTCCCTGATCTGTTACAGGAACAAACTCAATATATGAATCATTTATGCTAGCGTTAGCGATTAGGTTTTTTCCTGATGTTATCGTTGTATACTCTATGTGTGGCATTTTCCCATTTAATTCACCTTCATAATGCCATTTAATGGCTGTCTCAGTAAATCTTGGGTCTGTACCGCTCACGTCATAAACAACAATATCCGGAACATTAAGTTTATTGTTAATATGGTTATAAATTTGTGACAATTGGGCACCTCTTCTCTGATAAATATTTGAATATTTTTTATGATTAACTGTCTCTCCCTCACTATCCCGCTTCCACAAATGGTAGTATCTCAACCTTGTCTCCCGCTCTAAGTATTGAGTCAATCCCACCTGAAAGAGCAATACCTTTACCATTTATGAGTATAAGACATGTTTCATCGCTTTGAAGAAAGCAACTGAAATCTTCACCATAAAACTCACCAAGCTCTCCGAGAAGCTCTCGCAGAGTTTGGTGAGTTGTTTTAGGAGAAAAAATCTTGTCTCCGTTAGTATGCTTTTTTATACTTCCGTAAAAAGTAACTTCCATTAATCAAACTTTTCTTTCATTAACGCATCAGCTTTTTCTGAATACTTGCGGATTATACTATTCGCTACCTCTTCATCCAACATACCATTCATGCTAGGTGTTTCAAAGAAGCGTTTTGGTAATTTCACACTCTTTTGCTTAAATCCAAGCGCTTTTTTAATAAGCAACTTGTCTCGTAATGTGCGTTTGCCAACATCTGTTAGATCCTCATCAGTCAAAGACCAACCAATTGAGTTAAGGGCTTCAAGTATTGTTTGGCGATCATATATCTTTCTCGCAAATAAGCACATTACCAGCGAGTTAGTCATACAACGCTCAGCTTCCTCCGCAAATAACTTTTCAACCAACTTGTCTTCATCAAATTCAGATTTGTCCTGATCAAAGCTATACCCACCGTTACATAGGTGTGAATGTCTTGCACCGACAGCTGCTCCTACCAATGAACCATAACCCGTATGATAACCGGCCATTTCATTGCCGGCAATATGCATAGCGAAATCTTCTCCGCCATACTTGGATGATGCATGTTTTACGCCTTTGCCCAAGCTGTGATAAAACTCATTCGCTCTATCTGCTATATACCTTATTGCTAATAGATAGTTCGCTGTATTGCCGAACTCTAGCTCAATAATCGTATCTTCTGTGGTGACATAACCTTTTTGAAACGCATCGGTTGCCCACCCTAAGCATACGCCGGTACTCATTGCATCCATTCCGGTTTGCTCAACCACGTCAATTAACGCAAGAATATCATCTGTGTTACCTATTCCTAGGAATGTACCTAATGCAAAAATCAATTCATAGTCATATGAAACATTAATCGCCTCATACTCATGACCCTTGTCGAACTCGCGACGATACATACCAATATGAATGCAGCCAACCGGACACCCTGTACATGCCATCTTCCTGACTAAATTCTTTTGTGCAAATGTATCTCCACACACTTCATCAGCAGCTTCAAATGTTCCGGATTGCATATTGCGTGTAGGTAATCCACCAGCTTTGTTAAGCGGCATTATATTTATTGGCGTTCCTGCATCATGATATTTCGCCATCATATCGGTTGATGTGCATTTCTTGTAAATTTCGCGATAAGCTTTGAAATAGCTTTTATAATCAAGAATCGGTATCGAACGATTGCCATAGATTGAAACTGCTTTGAGGTTCTTGCTACCCATTGCCGCACCGAGTCCTAATCTACCAAAATGACGATATGTATCTACACATACACATGCAAATGCGACACCATTTTCACCGGCAGGACCTATTCTAATAATTGAGCGTTTTCCGACAGATTGACCACGATGATGTTCACGATCTCGTAGTGTACGTCCTGTTTCATCAACATTGAGACCCCATATTGCACGAGCATCACGAACAGATACATTGTCATTAGAAACTGATAAATAACTGGGTTTTGGAGCCTTACCCGTTATCACTAGTGCGTCATATCCAGCCATGAACATAGACATTGCCATTCTAGCTCCGGCATAACTTTCACCTAAATCTCCTGTCAATGGTGATATGAACATCGCAACAGCTTTTGTAAGAACCGGAAATACATATGCACCCGCACCAATCGCGAAAACAATGGGTTGAGCAGGATCTGTTGTTGCAAGATCCGGGTTCATGTTCTCCCTTAGCAACCTACTTGCAACACCCACTCCACCTAAATACGCCACTAAATCTTCACGTTGTTCTACACGTATCTTGCCTGTTTCCATATCTACGTATAGAATGCGTATATATTTTTCGTTAATCATCTGCTCACACCTCACTCGCTTCCACCATCTGGAGGCAATCATGTGGACAAAAACGTGCACAAATTCCGCAGTGGCGACATATTATTGGTTTCTTTGTCTCTTCATCAAAATTCACAGCACGCATTATACATGCAGTTTCACATTGTCGACATCCGATGCATTTATCAGGGACTAATAGCACACCACCACCGTCACGCAACTCAAGGGCATCACTTGGGCAGACTTCCATACACGCAGGTTCTTGACAAGCAAGGCACACAATTGCAATGAAGCTACTATCCATCCCTCCTGTTGTGCGTATTTTGATTGCACTTTTTACAAGGGAGTGATTTTTCTGTCCGGTCGCTGCACATACTGTCATACATGAAAAACAACCAAGACATTTATTCATTTCTCTGGGGCGTAATATTTTTGGCATAGTTAATGATAATTCCTTTCGCTAAGTTCTGTCACAAAACAACTATATTTTATTCAAACTTTTCCAACTTACCGACTGCTTTATTTTTCTAGACAGTACTTGTGTAAATTATGATTGATTGTTCAATACACACTGTCCCATATCTATAGTAAATCAACACCTCTTCTTCGTCAATAAAAAAAGATGCAAAACACATCGAAAATGAACCAAAAATGAGTCCCCACACAAGCATTCCCCTGTATACTGTAACTAGTTTGTCAAAAACATTGTAGAATTGTCAAAAAATATCACATAGACATTTAATTTTGAACGTGTTACAATTTGCTTCATGCATGTTGCAATTTTGAATTTTTGAGTTTATAGAAGGAGAATAACTATATGAAACGTATTGTCCCTTTGATTGCGCTAATTATTGTTGCTGTAATTGCACTTACAGGGTGTAGCCCCTTGACGGTGTTGTCTGCTAATGAATTTACATCTCGAATGGAAGCCGAAGGTCATATTGTAGAGGACATCACGCATATAGCACAAGTTCCTGAAATAGAAAGTATGTTTATTGCACATACCGGTGCTTTTGAAGTAGAATTTATCGTCTTTGGGTCAGAACAATATGCCAGATCGACATATAATGGTATTGTACGCAATTTCGAAGATGGAAGAGGAAGTGCCTCATCTCACAGTTCAACCAGTATTGCAAACTTTAGCCGTTTTAGACAAACAACTAGTGGTCGCTTTGAAATGATTACTCGTGTTGAAAACACAATTCTCATTTCAGTCACTAGTGCAGAAAACAGAGACTATGTTACTGATATCTTTGATTTACTTGGTTACTAATACCCGTTTAAAATATCTATATTTATACTAAACACCAATAAAAGAGTAGCCATCTTTTCGGAATATTTTCCGTCTGACATCGTTGTCCTCCTTGCCTTACGATAGTAAGGCCGCGTCATCCGCCTCACCAGACGAATAATATTCTCGAAAATCTTATCTACTCTTCTATCGGTGTTCAGTATTAGCTATGCATGAAGATCAAGTAAAGATTGGCAAATAACATACATGACGAATAATGACTGAAGTTCGGCTAAAGTTGGTGTCGCTCCAACTTTAGCCGAACTTTTGTTTTGTATAGCGATTTACTTCATTATATTAAAAAGTATTGCGAACTATCCCAACTGTTCCAATAGGAACTTCTCAGCTTCCGCAGACCAAAGGTTGTTATTTTTTTTAATTATTTCTGCAAGCTTTTGGAACACCGGGTCATCAATATTTTCAAATTCATCAATTGCAGTGAGTGGCATTGAAATATTCGTATATATCAGTTTTTTCCCACCGGGAATATTTGGCAAATTCAACGTTGTATCAATAACGCTGTCAAGACCACCGACATGGGTTATCATTGCTGCAGGATTGAGTCGTCCTTGCGCCATCATTTCCAAAGATTCAAGCATATCATTCGTATTGCCACCGCTCGTACCAACAATGTGCGTTGATGCATAGTGCACGTTGTAGAAGTTGAATGATGCTGTGAACGACGGATCTGTCGGACCGGCAAAAAAGTTTAAGCAGCCATCTCTGCCCAGTATTTTATCAGCTAACTCAATCAATGGAGCAACCGGAGCATAGACAAAGACATCATCATATCCTTTTCCATCTGTTAATTTCAACAACTCATTAGGGTCACTCGAATTCATATATACAAGCTGTACACCATTTTCAGCTGCTTCCGCTACTGTTAATACCTCTGCAGCACGGTTTAGCTTTGTATCGTCAATATCTGTAACAACGAGCAGTCCGGGCTTGCGGTCGGCGTGAATAATATAGTCAATCGCACCAAGACCCATTGGTCCCGCTCCTGCAAGTATCGCCATATTACCACCGGGAACAATGCCCATTGTATGTTCATAAACACCTGTGGTTGTGTGATAATTTGCATGAAACGCACCAATAACACAGCTCATTGGCTCTGCAAGAGATGCATAAAAGTACGCTTCCCCATCGTAAGGAAGCAGACAATTCATTTCCATTACTTCATTTGGAATAACTACATATGTTGCGTTTCCACCGATATGCGGAAAAGAGTAACCAGGCGCTTCAAGAGAACCCTTGTAATTGAGCGCAGGTTGAATAGAATACTTCTGCCCCACTGTGAAGTCTTTTTCCCATTTTTTTCCCACCTTTATGAGTTCGCCACTGAATTCATGCCCTATTATTGTGGGATTTTCCGCCACATCATCAGGAACTCGTTTATGCGCCGGACCTTGAATCGCAGCTTTATAACTGGACATGCATATGCAGTCTGACACCACAGAAGCAAGAATCTCATCATCCTTAATCTCCGGTAGATCAAATTCCTCTAAACGCAAATCGCTTTTCCCATAAATTCTGACAGCCTTAGTTTTCATATTAAAATCCATTCCTTTCAATGCCTCAATATTGAATATTAGTAAGATAGATGTCTGCAAATTTGTCCTTGTTTAATCAACTTTTCTCTTTTTGTCATATTTCTCTTTTGCAAGCTTCGCAAGATGTTCTACGCGATCGTTTAAGTTTGGAAATTTTGCAATTGTTTCGGAGGAAAACATTCCATCTTCAAGTCCATGCTCTGACGCAATTTCATGTCCTATCAGCGCCCATGCTGAATCTATCAAATGGCTAAACTCCGGTGTTTCAATTTTTTCACAAACAAATTTTTGTAAAGGCGAATTGATATCTTCGCCTGAGATTTGAAATAAGCCGTTCGCTTCACACAGAGCCTTGATTCTGGTTAATTGCTCATCTGTATTTCGTGCAGGCATATATGTTATGGCTTTCATGCCGATTTTCTTCAAATACTCAATCAACTCATCGAGATAAGAATCCTCAAATTGTTGAGTCTTTTTATCCCCTGTGACAGAAACTCCAACATCACCAAGATATGCATATGCCGGAATTGCTCCTAGCCTTTCTGCAAGATTAATGAAATCTGTGATATGTGGTAATTCGTTGTCGGCATCTATATAAAAACTCTGTACCAACTGACTTTTAAAGAGTCCGAGCAAGAAATTTCTTGGCATCTCTCTTTCGGTTAGCTTTGAAGATAATGCATATAAAATATGCCGTTCAGTCACAGAACCTCCATTTGAATATTGTGAAAGCGGGAGCACATCATTGTGGAAATCTAACTCAATCTCATATGGTTCGAGATATTCGTTCAATTTTTCAACCATTTTCCAATTTCTGACATTGCGTTTCTCACGATATGGAGCTAAAAACCTCTCCGCTTCAGGAAGCATATGATGAGGTATTCCGTGCATCGCGAGGTATGCAACGGAAATTTGGTCAGGATTATTAATCCGTCTACCTTCAAATGGCGTATCCTTTAGGCTACAGCGCAACTCAAATCCAACTGTCACAGGCATATTGATTATGTCCCCAGCCTCAATAAACTCCTCTGCTCCACCAACACTATCGTGATCCATAATACCTGTCGTTGCAAGCCCACTCAACCATGACATAAAGACTGCTTTAGTCGGCGAATATGGAGAAAACGAATATGTCGTATGGATATGATTATTTACATTATTTCCGATTATCGGAGGGTCTATCGCACCTGTATCGCACAAAAGCTTTAGCTCTCCTAGCGCTTCAAGTCTCTCCATTTTATTAGGTGCATTCAAATTATCAAAATGCTTGTGTTTCATATGTTTCTCCTTTTCATAAATCCCACTACCGTAACATCACTTGTCCGCCTGTTACCGGGATTGCTTGTCCGGTTTCGTATTGTTGCTCTACTACATAAAATATTGCACGTGCAACATCAGTTATTGTGCAGCCTCTCCCCATTGGGACTTTCGCCTCATAAAATGCTCTGACATCTTCAATAGTCTTTGCACCTGTCACCTTACCTGAATCCAGATACTGTTTGAAAAGGCCGCGTTCAGGGTCTGACCACAGTGGACCATCTAAAAGATTGCCCGGACAAATTGCGTTTACTTTTATTCCATATTCTATAAGCTCCATAGCAAAACTTTGAGTAAGACCAATACCGCCGAACTTGCTTCCTGCGTAAGCAGAATTTTTATTACTACCCTCAAGACCTGATTTTGAGTTAATTTCAATTATATCAGTCAAATATCCAGGTGAATATTTACTTTGAATTTTCATCGGCTCTGAAGCGTATTTTGTACAGAGGAAATATCCTGTGTAATTAACTGTTGTTACAAACTCAAAATTCTTTTTAGTTAAATCACTAACGCTGCCTGCAACTAAAACACCTGCATTTGACACCAGTACATCCAATCCACCAAACCAAAGTATTGTTTTCTGCACCATAAGTTTGACCGACTCTTCGTTAGATACGTCAACTTCCATCGGCAGCGCCATCTGTGATCCACCACGTGATTCATTAAGTTCCTTTGCACACGCCATAGCACCATCTAAATTCAAATCTGCAACTACAACACGTGCACCCTCCGCTACCAACGACTCTGCAATACCTTTGCCAAATCCTTGAGCGCCGCCTGTTACAATAATTATTTTCCCGACAAGCCTGCCCGTATTGACACTTTCCGCTTCATCACATATATGAAATTGACCAAGCCCACCTACAGCAACTTTTTCGGGTACTCGACCATTCTCAGCCTTATATGCTTCAAATGCAGATGCCACATCATCAACACTAGCAACATCATCAACAACAAGCGTGTTTGCGGTTATCGACTCGTTTACTTCATCGTCTTTTGCTAACAATTCATCTGAAAAAAATCTGACTGTTGCCATACCATTACTGGAATACAACATTCTAATAGCAGGAGCAATTGAACACGCAAGTTCCATGTCGAAGTTAAGTTCATTATTATTCATATTGATACCCTCCAAAATATTATAATCTAACCATTATCGTCACCGTCATTGCGGACTTGATCGAGGTCGCTGACAAAGTGCATATTTTTACCTATCGTCATTGCTGGCCGGAGCCTGTCCTGAACTTGATTCAGGAAGCCGCAATCTGATAGAATCAAGCTTTGTAATAGATCCCGGGTCAAGCCCGGGATGACAAATGGGACTTTTTCAGCAGCCTCGACTTGATCCGCAATCTAAATCAAGCTCAGGCTCAAATAATTTTATATCAAAACTTTGGCTTATTGCATGTCTTGCAGCTTTGTAGTCAGACAATACACCTGATGCAATCATTTGCGACACAATATTGCCAAGTGCTGTACCCTCAGTTGGACCTGCGTATACAGGCAATTTACAAACATTGGCTGTTAGTTGATTCAAGTATGCATTTTGACTGCCGCCGCCAATAATATTTATGCTGTCAAATTTAGTGCCGGTCAGCTCTTGCAAATCATTCATTGTATCAGCATATGATTTCGCCAAGCTCAAAAAGATACTACGCGCAAAGTCGCCTACACTTTGTGGGGCAGGCACTGTACATGTGCTTTCAGTACATTGCTCCAGACAAGCATCACGAATGGCATCTACCATTCTATCAGGTGCGGCAAAGCGTTCGTCATTTACTTCAAAAATACAGTTGCAACTTGAAGCTTGTGCCAACTTAACCAGCTCTGCGTACCCCATGTTATTTCCAATCTCCTTATGTATCGATTGAAGCAACCACAATCCTGCGATGTTCTTTAAATAGCGATACCGATAATCATAACCGCCTTCGTTTGTGAAGTTGGCAACACGAGAAGCTTCTGTTGTAATTGGTTTCGTCAATTCGACACCCATAAGACTCCACGTGCCACTCGAAATATACACTGAGTTTTCTGACTTAGCCGGAACAGCCAGAAATGCGCTTGCCGTATCATGTGATGGTGGCATTATTACTGTGCAGTCAAACCCAACAATTTCCTTAATCTCATCAGTAAATCCACCGAGAGCTGTTCCGGGTGGTGCTATATCACAAAATATCTCTTGTGGAAAACCACAGCGTTTTAGAATCTCATAATCCCAAGTTTTGGATTCTGCGTTCAAAAGAGCACTCGTAGATGCAATAGTATACTCATTTTTCATCACACCACAAAGACGATAATGCAAATAATCAGGCATCATCAATAGATGCGCTGCTTCATTTAGATATTGTGGTGTTTGAACTTTTATCGCCATGAGCTGATAAATCGTATTTATTAACATTTTCTGTAAACCAACATAAGAATACAACTCAGATTCAGAAATGCATTTACTGACCTCAATATCCATAGCATCGGTACGGCTATCACGATACGCAATCGTCGGACCAACAATATTTCCTTTTTTATCCAAGAGGACAAAATCCACACCCCATGTGTCTATTCCCACAGTTGCAGGGATTTTGCCTAATGTGGCACATCTTTTCAGCCCAGTAACCACTTCGTTGACCAGAGCATCTATGTCCCAACATAAATGCTCGCCCATCTGCTTCATTCCATTTTGAAATCTATGGACTTCTTCTGTATATATCTTGCCTTCTTCCAACCAACCTAAAATATGACGTCCACCTGACGCTCCAATATCAATCGCAAGGTGCATTTTCGTATTCATAAAATGTCTGTTCCTCTCGTTTCGTCATATTGTCTGCGGGTCGCCGCAGAATCAAGGATTTCTATATTTACTAGATTCTGCGACGACCCGCAGAATGACGTTAGCTTTTCATAGACTGTTTGACGTTACCCTAAGATGCTTCACACTAATTACTAATAAAGTATCATTTACACAAAAAGACCGCGAAAAATTGCACTCGTTGAGCCATTACTAATAATAACTTAATGAGTGCAAAATCTCAAGTTTTTTGATTATTTTCTATTAAAATATGAATTTACTGATTTTCTTATCATCAGCCGATGGATTAAGTTTCAAAATTTGTTCCCTTATTTTCTCCACAGCCATTTCTTGCGGTATAGAATCTGCTTTTTCAAATACATCTTCTCCAAAGAAATTTTCCGTTGTCGTCATTACCGTTGATGCCCAGCAATTGTTAATCTCAGCTTTTATTGACCTGTACTGTTTGCCACACACTGTCAAGTACATCTTCATTTGAAGTTCAATCAATGCCTTATCGAAACTACTTTTCTCATCTCTACTGAATCCCGCCACCTGTTTGATTGTATGTGTAGCCAATGCCTCATTTTCGACAACAGCATCGTAAATTCGTTTTGCATAATGGCTGATTGTTCCATCATCATAAGCTTCATCGAAAGTCAAACCTCCTCGACGAGCAGATAAGAAGAATGGATACCACTCATTAGTTATAAAACCGCTTTTCTTGAAGAACAATTTAGCGTAGGCAATGTCATCTCGTTCATCCAAGACACGCATACGCCATTCCCACGGGTCAGTTTCCGGGTTGCCGGTATGAAATGCGATTTTTGTTTCATAGGGTGGTGGATCATCCCAACTCCAATTAATTATGGAATAAATCCCCTGTGAGCCTCCGTATGCCATTGAAAAGCCAGCATTCAGTAGTGTTTCTACAAAATCATCATAACAATGTATCATATTTCCTCCTACATTCAATATTAATCGATTGTAAAACTAAAATTTCCCTGCTCATACATTTTTTATTTGCTTGTCTATTGATTTTCTGTAGGTGCGACAGGTTGCCGCCCCTACAAAACATCTATGGTTCAATATTTAACTACATATAACTATTCAAAACATTTCTTGCATTTGTCTGGATCTCCGCAACAAGGTCAGGCGGCTCTAGTACTTTGACCTTATCACCAAACCCCAATATCCAGCTCAGCATATAACCCCGATTGGTAAAACCCACCTCAAAGTGCAGTCCTTCAGAAGTTTCATGGTAGCAATCAAGACCATATGCTTCAATTAGCATGTATTTTACTGACTCATCAAACAAGGCTACCAATTTTACATCGTCAGATAGATAGCTGTTGAAGTCTCGCTTATCCGGTGGTATATCTCTCACTACGAATTTTTCTTCGCATACTTTGAGATTCCAAAGACGATGTAGTTTAAACATTCGCCAGTCCATCCGCTCCATACAAAATCCAAGCACATACCACGATGTCCATTGGAAAATAACAACATATGGCTCAATTCGTCTATGGCTTTCACCCTTACTGTAGAAATAGTCAAATTGAACCAACTTTCCTTCAAGTATGGCTTGCTTAATTGTCTCAATCTTGGATGTTAAATATCCTTTGTAATGGGAGGCAAGGTCAATGACAATAGGTTCAGATAGAGATACTACTGAATCCGAATTAGCACCTAATTTATCTAATGTTCGCTCTATATGCGTTTGTTTTGTTACACTACCAAGACCTTTGAGTGCCGCAATAATACCCGACAGTTCGCCTGTTGTCAGAACGCTCTTATCCAGCTTGAATCCCTCAGCAATTGAGATGCCACCGCCTGTACCTTGATGAGTAACAATAGGAATACCCGCCTGACATAAGGCATCAATATCTCTACCGATAGTGCGACGGTTCACTTCAAACTTCTCAGCCAAATACGGAGCAGTCACCCGCTCATTTTGTAATAAAACGGTGAGTATGCCTATTAATCGATCTAGCTTCATAGTCTGCCTCCGTGTATTTCGTCATCATAGTATACCACACGCAACACGACAACACTCTGTCGTGTTTGTTTTTATTTTACCACATTAACAGGTTGCTTCGCATGTTAGAACGACAAAAATCGAAGTTACAGCTCATGCCCTACCCGTCATTGCGACCTCCGAGGAGGCTGCTGAAAAGGTCCCATTTGTCATCCCGGGCTTGACCCGGGATCTATTACAAAGCTTGATTCTATCAGATTGCGGCTCGGAGGCCGCAATGACGATAGGTAAAAATATGCACTTTGTCAGCGACCTCGCCTCCGAGCCGCAATCCCCTGAATAATGCGCATTTTATCAAATTGATTCCGTGTCAAGCACGGAATGACGAAGTTTTTATACTGTTTCGAGTTAACCGTGAATAGTAATAAATCGAAAGAAATTGTCCTCCATAAGTGGGCTCGGGTCTGTACTGCGTCTTACTTTTGTGTTATCATGTAAAAAAAATTATAAAGGCGGGACTAATACTATGAAACGAAGCGAGATTAACAAAGCTCTTAAAGAAATGGAAGCATTCATTAATGATTACAGATTTGCACTCCCTCCATTCTGTCACTTCACTCCCGATGAATGGAAAAGCAAAGGGCATGACTATGATGAGATTCGCGACAACATGCTCGGTTGGGATATAACTGACTATGGTTTAGGTGATTTTGATAATGTTGGATTTTCGTTGATAACTATTCGCAATGGGAATCTTGCTATGAAGGAGAAATATACTAAAACATATGCAGAAAAGCTGCTCTATTTGCGTGAAGAGCAATACGCACCGCTCCACTTCCATTGGGCAAAGATGGAAGATATTATTAATCGTGGTGGTGGTAACATATTCATTACTGTTTATAACTCCACCAAAGACGAAGATCTCGACAAGGTATCTGATGTTAAAGTATATCTCGATGGACGTGAAGTCGTTGTTCCTGCAGGCACAAAAGTGCGCCTTACTCCCGGAGAAAGTATTTCAATTCAACCATACTTATACCACGATTTTGCCGTAGAAAAAGGCACAGGTCCGGTACTACTCGGCGAAGTCAGCGAGTGCAACGATGATAACATAGACAACCGTTTCTACGAAAGCATAGGCCGCTTCCCCGCAATAGAAGAGGACGAACCACCTTATAGGCTACTGTGTAATGAGTACCCTGCTTCAAAATAACTTAAAAGAAAGTTGAGGCGCATTATGGATTTTACAACTCAAATAACTCCATTTTCATGGATTGAACATGAAAATGGGGGTGCTGCAGTTGTTTTGTATACAAGCGACAATTATAAAACAGAGCTATTTAAAACGCGTGAAAATGAGGGCTTTGAAGGAAGTGGATATGACTGGGAATCGTTGGCAGAAGTCTATATTCAAGAGTATTTTCCTGATTCACAAAGTGCAATTGAATTTGATTCAGAGCATATGATGTTTTGCGCATACTCATTTGAGCTAGATGCATTCAGGTGCTTCGCTATTGGATTCAAAGAGGCCTGTGAAAATGACGAGTTGATAGCGGATCTATTTTCACGCACAACACCTCAGAAGCCTATAACAGTTGATGATATACAAAATATCCTCGATGATATTCTAAACATTAAAAAGAAATGAGCGTGATGAAATGTACAATGTAGTAGCACTTGGCGAGTTATTAATTGACTTTGCTCCAGTAAGTACTGATGAAAACGGCTATCCAACATTGGCTGCTAAACCCGGTGGCGCACCAACAAATTTTCTTGCAGCACTCACAAAGTACGGCGCAAAAACAGCCCTTCTCAGTAAGGTTGGAAACGATGCATTTGGAAAGCTGCTCATAAAAACAACTGCTGATGTTGGTATTGAAACTTCCGGAATTGCTAGAGACGACACCGTGTTTACAACACTTGCCTTTGTAACATTGGATGAGTTTGGTGAGCGCTCATTTAGTTTTGCAAGAAAACCCGGCGCTGACATATGTATAAAATATGAGGAACTTGACTTGTCTTTAATTGACAATACAGAAATATTTCACTTCGGCACACTAAGTTTAACAAATGAGCCTGCGAAAAGCGCAACTATCAAAGCCGTTGAGTATGCGAAAAACGCAGGTAAACTCATCACTTTCGACCCAAATTTGAGAGAATCTCTTTGGGATTGTCTGGAAAACGCAAAAGCTCAAATCCTTTGGGGACTTGAGCACGCAGATATTGTCAAAATCAGCGATGATGAAGTTAAATTTTTATGGGGTTGTGATGAACATATCGGAGCAGAGAAATTGCTCAATGAGTACAATGTCAAGCTCGCAATGGTTACATGTGGTGCAAAGGGTGCTCTCTTGCAAACGACGAAAACATCAGCATTTGCCAAATGTCCTCAAGTGAAGCAAGTTGACACAACAGGAGCCGGGGATATATTCGGTGGTAGTGCAATAAGCAGATTTCTTAAGATTGGCAAGAATCCAGAAGACTTATGTGATAGAGACCTTGAAGGCATCGCAAAATTTGCTACAACAGCGGCAAGTCTTTCCACGGAAAAATTCGGCGGAATATTAAGCGTTCCGGATGAGCCTGACGTGCTGGCGTTAACAAAGTAGTCATTCAAACAACACTTTACTGCCAAGCTCACACCTGTCGCCATTGCAACCTCCGAGTAGCAATCCCATCAATAAGCACTTTTAATTGAATCATAAATATGGTACAATCAAAAAAACTTACGAAACATAAGATGAAACATGAAAGGAATGGTCATAAAAATGGCAGAACATAAAGGTTATATTAGATCAGCAGACGAGAGAGGCAGCGTCAATATATCTAGAAGTGTTGTCTCTGTTATTGCAGCAACAGCTACAGTAGAGGTTGATGGAGTATATGGACTATATCAATCGGCAAGCCGTGAACTAACTAAAGTAAGCAGCAAAAAAGGATTGTCAAAAGGTATTAAAATTCATTCTAACGAAGATGGTAGCATTGTTGTAGATGTACACTTTATTGCAAAGCTCGGACTTGCTGTCAACGAAGTTGGCGAAGAAGTGCAAAAAGCTGTAAAGGCTGCAATTGAAGAAGCTGTCGGTGTCAATGTTAGTGCTGTAAACGTAAATATTTGCGGTATATCACTAAAAAAAGCCAGACCGCAAGAAGCACCTGAGCAAACTGAAAAAGCGAAGTAATACACTATGAAAAGAAGCGTGGCAAGGGAAATAGCTGTCAGACTGTGTTTTGCTATTTCTGAAAACCCCTCTGACCCAAAAGAGCTATTATCTAGAACCTTTGACGAACAATACTATAACTCCTTGAAAGAAGAAGATGAGTTATATGTGAGCAAGCCGAACAAAAAGCAGCTCGACTATATAACACGTTTGATTACAGGAATATCAGAACATTCGGTCGAACTCGATGGCTATATCGAAAAATATGCCGTCGGATGGAAATTTGGCAGAATATCGAGAACTGCAGTTGCAATAATGAAGCTTGCCATGTATGAGATATTGTATATGCCTGATATTCCTAATGGTGCGTCAATTAACGATGCTGTTGAACTAGCAAAACAATATGAGCCACCGGAAACGGTTTCTTTTATAAACGGTATTTTAGGTAGCTTTACACGCAAAGAAGTTGATAACTCATACTAATCCCTGTTAAAAATCGTTGATAGCTTTATGCGACTATTTTTCATTTGGCAAGGCAAAAATACGCAAAAATGCCTGTGGCCTTTCAAGGATTTTTAACGTAGGCAAAGGGAAAACAGACCATAAAGATACTACGATTTCTAACAGAGGTTAGTATAAATCAGGGAAATGAGCACATAGGCATGTCCGATAAGATTTTCACTATAAGTGAACTAAATAATTACATAAAGCGGCTACTCGACTCTGATAGCACCCTGGCTAGGGTATATGTCAAAGGAGAGTTGTCGAACTATAAAACCTACCCGTCAGGTCATCATTACTTTACCATGAAGGATGTTGAAGGCAGGTTGTCTTGTGTGATGTTCAAGGGTAGTGCTGCAAAATTACGCTTCAAACCCGAAAATGGAATGAGCGTCGTTGCATTTGGCAGAATCGCCGTTTATCCCAGAGACGGCGCGTATCAATTATATGTTAACGAAATGACCCCGGATGGCGTTGGCGATTTATATGTTGCCTTTGAGCAACTTAAAGAAAAGCTTTTTAAAGAAGGTCTTTTTGATCAAATACATAAAAAATCCCTGCCACGTTTTCCAAAAACCATTGCAGTAATAACGTCTCCGGTGGGAGCTGCAGTGGAAGATATAATCAGAGTTTTGGGAAGTCGTTGGCCATTGACAAAAGTAGTCGTTGTACCCGTCCGTGTGCAAGGTGTTGAAGCACCACCCGAGATTGTGAATGCGATTGAATATGCAAATAGAGAAAAACTTGCAGATATCATCATCACAGGACGAGGCGGTGGCTCTATAGAGGATTTATGGGCATTCAATGATGAACGAGTGGCAAGAGCAATTTTCGCATCAGAAATACCTGTAATTTCAGCCGTTGGTCACGAGCCGGACGTAACCATTGCCGACTATGTTGCTGACGTAAGAGCAGCCACACCCTCAAACTCAGCAGAGATTGCTGTTCCTGATATAATTGATGTCTATAATTGGATTAAAACTACAGATGGGCGACTACAGCAAGCCATAAGCCGTGATATTAAGCATCGCAAGCAACGTTTACAAGATGTTGCTAACAAGCGTGTTTTACAAAACCCAAAATATTATATTGATGACAGAAGAATTCAAGTAGACCGAAGCGCTGAAAGACTCCTCTCGTCAATGCAAGGTTCAATATATAAAAAACGAGAACGCTATACTCGCCTTTCGGCATCACTCGATGCAATGAGTCCGCTAAAAGTTCTGGGTCGCGGATACGCAATCGCGCAGCTCGATGATGGAACAATTGTTAAAAATGCGTCAGATGTAAGTCGAGGAGACCAATTAAAAATCAGATTGAAACAGGACGAAATTTCATGTACAGTTGACTGATTTTTAGGGGTTAGGGGCTAGGGTTTAAGGGTTAATATCACTACCTCTTGTCATTCTCAACACAATAATATCTATAAGTTCGTATATAAAAACAGAAACAATATACAAATTAGTGAGGAATTGATATGGCTAATAAATCTAAAGAGAAGCAAACATTTGAACAAGCTGTTTCTAGAATTGATGAGATTGTTACATCACTTGAAACCGGAGACGCACCCCTTGATAAATCATTAGCATTATTTGAAGAGGGTGTTGAGCTGATTAAATCTTGCACAACAATGCTAGAAACCGCTGAGCAAACCGTTGTGCGTCTGAAAAACACAATCAATAATGATCCAGCAAGTGACGATGAACCTGCAAGCAATGAAACAAATATTAAGGAGTATCTCTTCGATGATTAGCAATAAGGGTACAAACATGCAGAGCGAAATGGATTTATGTCGCGACATGATTGAAATCAGGCTGAATGAACTTCTTACCGAAACCAACTCAAGATATGCGACACTAATTGAGTCTATGCGTTATAGCCTGCTTTCCGGTGGTAAGCGTGCGAGAGCTGTACTATGCATGAAATTTTGCGAAGCAACCGGAGGAGAGCTTGAAGATGCGCTCGATGCCGCATGTGCGATAGAGATGTTACATGCGTATACACTAATTCACGATGACCTGCCCAGTATGGACGGAGACGATACGAGACGTGGTAAACCATCAAACCATATTGCATATGGTGAGTTTACCGCTATATTAGCAGGTGACGCTCTGCAAGCGGCAGCATTTGAATCGCTCTCTAAATCAGATTTGCCGACAGATTCAATTGTCAAAATGGTGCAAGTACTCGCACAAATCGCAGGACCGCATGGAGTATGTGGAGGACAATATCTTGACTTATCTGGCGAAGGAACGCAGCACACCATAGACGAATTAAAAGAGCTATACTCACTAAAAACATCCGCACTTATATCTGCAGCAACAAGATTGGGAGTTATCGCAGGTGGAGGAACACAAGAGCAAGTGGATGCATCCGATGCATATGCACAAGCGATTGGACTTGCGTTTCAAGTGCGTGACGATATCCTCGATTGTACAGCGACCGCAGAAGAACTTGGGAAACCAATTGGCTCAGATGTCGATAACGAAAAATCCACATTTGCTTCACTATTAGGTGTTGAAGCAAGTGAACAAATAGTTAACAGAGAAACCGAAACTGCCATAAACGCAATCAAAGACAAGTTTGAAAACATAGAATTTCTCATATGGATCGCAAACGCATTGGCTGAAAGAAAGAACTAAATCCCCGTAACTAGTCACAGATTAGCCTCTATCAAGCGGTATGTCTCGGATTTTTCGCGTATGTAGGGCGATGAGACCCGTTCTAGCGAAAAATTCGTGACATATTGCTTGATGGAGGCGGATGGTATGCGTAGTGTGATAGTAACAAATCCCCTGCATATTTTTTGAATATTCAAAAAATATGTTGAATATTCACTTTAAATTTGGTATAATGAAATGACATCGAAAGTACCGAAAAGATATCGGTATGTACGGTGTCTTTGTTAACTACTTTGATAGTGTACCGGTTTTTAAATAACTGTACCAATCTAGCGGCGCAGTATCCTAGTCAGATCTACCGTCTACCAGGAAGGGCCTAAAAATCCTTTAAAGGGCATATCGTTGAAACCCCTTGTGCTTGCTTCGAACGCCCAGTTCGGGGTGGGTGCTGGGGGGAAGTGCGCAAGACTGCTTGCACACTTGCGCTCTCAGGGCGATCTCCAATGGCATGGAGAACCCGACCCTGCTTGCGTGGAGACCTGATCTTGTGCGGGACAGTTCGGAGATATGCTAGGAGCTTATTCTCTTAAAGAGAACTCTCTTTGCAGACTCTATGCAGATCCCGTACGAATCAGGCGTGAACCTGTATTGCGGTGCGTAAAGCCTTCTTTTCGGCTTGAGCGAAAGCTTGTGGAGTAGGTGTAAGTGAAATATCTTATACTCTCCCTGTGCTGTGTGCAGCGTAGCCTGCCTTGAGTGGTAAATGCGGATAAGGGGATCACTTGTTTGCGTTGTGGCCATAACAAAAAACAAGTCTGCCTTTGAAATATTTACTGCAAAAGAGGCTAAGAGACGGTTTGACTGTGGTGGAAAACACCTAGGCTGCTCATTGAGTGATATTCATCATTCACGAGGCGGGCGGAGGATTACAGTACGGACTAAGTGGCAATCGGGCAGCGGAGAGGAACTTTTACTGTTTCAGTACACAGTTCCAATTGTTAAGGTTACTTGACAATGGCGACACTCCGGACGTGGGTTTAATGGGAAACCGTCTTCACGGCAACGGAAGATATCCACGGGGGAAATCCAGCCCGACCTAAGCCGTAAGATTTACTTCACCCGCTGCCGCGCATCCTTGCAAACTACGCTAAGTTCGCATCCGACTAAAGTCGAATGCATACTCGCTTCGTTGCTCGTCCTTTTCGATACTGCGTATCGAGTTGAGATGAGGGAAACGTTTTGAAAAGACTATGAATAAAAAAACAGATATAAAATGGCTCATTAAAATAATTGTAATCAGTCTTGTGGCATCTGTTGTGTTTACACTTGCGTCCACAGAAATTTTGGGTAATGCAGGTTACATCATGTCATTTGCTGTACTTGCTGTGTTCATAATTGTTGGTATCGTCTTTGATGTTGTTGGCATTGCTGTAACGGCAGCTGATGAAGCACCATTTAACTCAATGGCAACACGTCGTCAAAAGGGTGCAGCAGAGGCTCTGCGACTGGTCAAAAACGCAAACCGAGTTACATGTTACTGCAATGATGTAATCGGCGATGTTACGGGAATTATCAGCGGAACAACTGCCGCGTTGATAGCCGCACGACTTATGGAAGGCTTTAATACGGAAAGCATTATGTTCCCCGTAATTATTTCGGCTGTCGTAACCGGGGTGACTGTCGGTGGTAAAGCTGTCGGCAAAACACTTGCTTTTAATAAGAGCACCGCAATTATACTGGGTGTCGGCAAAATATGTAAGTTTTTTCGTATAATGCCTTTTGCAAAGCCTGAGAAACGAGATAAATCTGACAAGTCAAATAAGTCCGATAAACAGAACGGACAAAAATAAATTAGTAACTTTAATCCAAAAAACCGAAACGAGTAATCAAAACAATGGCAAATAATGACCTTGACCTCTTTAGCGAACTTGAATATGTAAGTCGAGGAGGACAAAAACTAGAAAAAGCTCTTAATTTTTTCGATATTTCACCAAAAGACAAGGTGTGTATCGATTGTGGTGCTTCAACCGGCGGTTTTACAGATTGCCTGTTGAAACGAGGTGCACAACTCGTATATGCAGTAGATGTTGGATACGGACAACTTGCGTGGAGTCTTCGTACCGATGAACGTGTTGTAGTCATGGAACGTACAAATATACGCTACGTGACACCGGATATGATTGATAAAGCTCCCGAACTTGCTGTAATTGATGTTTCATTCATTTCTCTTGCACTCGTTTTGCCTGTTGTAAGAAAGTTAATGACTGAAAATTGCCAGACCGTATGCCTAATAAAGCCACAATTTGAAGCAGGAAAAGGCAAGGTTGGCAAAAAAGGCATAGTGCGTGATCCCGAAGTACATAAAGAAGTACTCGATGCATTTATTGTTAATGCTGAAAATTCCGGCTTTATAGTTGAGAGTATAACCCACTCTCCGGTAAAAGGACCAAAGGGAAATATCGAATATCTCGGACTGCTAAGTAGTTACGGAGCAAGCGCCGAGATAGATACAAAAAAAATCGTAACTGAATCCCATGGTGAATTGAATTAGCAAGATAAGCACACTATATTATAAGGAATGTTTATGAGTCAAAGAAAAATCATACTCTATGCGAATGTTGAAAGTGATGTCAATTTTGGTGTAACAAAGCAGGTCGCAAACATACTCAAAAGCAACGGGTGGCAAATAGTGCTATGCCCGGCAATCTTTGATGAAACTACGACTGTTCCCCCACCGTCCGGCTATATATACTCATATATTGATGATGAGCTTCACAATGCAGAGATGATAGTAACACTAGGTGGAGACGGTACAATATTGAAAGCTGCGCGTGCAGCAGCGGATTTGAGTGTGCCCATTCTCGGGATCAACTTAGGTGGCAAGGGCTTCATGGCTGAACTTGAAGTTGATGATATTCATCAACTAGATGCAGCTATAAATAGTGAATATAATATAGAAAACCGTCTTATGATTGACGTGCATTTACTCCGGGATGGCGAGGTCATTTGGCATGATTATGCGTTGAATGACATTGTAATTAAAGGTGACAACAAAGTCATTGACATGACTATTTTTGGCGATAATCAAAAAATAACTCACTTTACCGGGGATGGTGTTGTTATTGCCACTCCGACTGGCTCTACAGCGTACTCTATGTCCGCTGGTGGACCTATTGTTGATCCTGCTGCAAAAAACATCATTATAACTCCGATATGTGCACATGTTCTTGAAGCCAGATCATTCGTGCTTCTGTCGGGGAGAATTGTCACAGTCGATATCGGCTACAAAAAGGCCAATCCTGCATATATCTCTGTAGATGGTGGCAAGCACACAAATATTCAAAGCGGTGACGTTGTGAGAGTTCTTAAATCAGAAAGAAACACACAGTTAGTGCGCCTATCAGATAAGAGTTTTTATAGAAAAGTAAGCGAAAAGTTGGGAGAACGATAATGAAAAGAGAACGACAAAGAGCAGTATTGAATATCATTACATCAACAGAGGTAGAAACTCAAAATCACTTGATTGAGGAACTTGCAAAAATCGGAATAGAAAGCACACAAGCGACAGTTTCCAGAGATATCAAGGAGTTACACCTCATCAAAGAACTCACATCACGCGGCACATATAGGTATGCTGTTAGTGAAAGACCTGAGATACAGAATAATTCTGTACGACTAAAAAACATTCTAAGAGAGAGTATTATGTCATCAGCTTGTGCACAAAATATCGTTGTAATTAAAACACTTCCAGGTCTTGCTCCGGCAGCATGCAGTGCAATTGATGATATGGGCGTAAAAAGCATTGTCGGTACACTTGCTGGTGATGACACAGCTTTTTTAGCAATGACCGACTCTGCTACTGCAGAAAAGTTCCGCAAGGAGATAGAGGAAAGATTAGTATAATCCATACAAACCGAAGAAGGACTTATCATGATTAAACTACTTCACATAGAAAATGTGGCCGTTATTGAAGAAGCGGATATCACATTTTCCGAGGGACTAAATGTTCTGACAGGTGAAACAGGTGCCGGTAAATCAATTGTTATAGATTCATTGTCTGCTGCTACTGGTAACAGAACATCAAAGGAAATTATAAGAACAGGGGCAGATTTTGCCTCTGTTACAGCTGTCTTTTCAGGTAATTCTGATAACACAACCGATTCAAGCAATATAGCTCTGAATACATGGCTTGAAGAAAATGGAATCGAGTCCGATGATAGCGGTGAGGTTTTCTTAGCACGTCGAATATCATCTGATGGCAAAAGTGTTTGCAGAATCAATGGCACCCCTGTTCCGGCAGGTGTTCTACGCGAACTTGGTGCAACTTTGCTTGATATACACGGGCAAAATGATGGGCGCAAGCTTCTTGACGAAGGCGCACATCTCACATACCTCGATATCTTCGGTGGTCATGACAGCGAGATTGCACAATACAAAGAAGCATATACAAAGTTAAAAAACAAAAAAACTGAAATAAAGAAGCTCACTATGGACGAGGAGGAAAAAGAGTTTCGTATTGAGCGTCTAAAGCAATCAATTAGTGAAATTGAGCAAGCTAATTTGAACCTTGGCGAGCAAGAAGACATATCTTCAAGACGTGAGCTTCTGCTTAATTCATCGAAACTGACAGAATCACTGGAAATAGCATTTGAAGCATTGTATGGTGGCGATGATAGCACAGGTGTTGTCGCACTTATTAGTGATGCACAAACGCAGCTCGACCGAGCTGCCACTTATTCTGAAGATTTGCGTTTACTAAGCGAACGTCTGAACGATATGGGATATACCGCACAAGACATCGCAGACGAATTGCGTGATTTCAAAGCGCAACTGGATTTTTCTCCCGGCGAACTTGAAGAGCTTGAAGCCAGACTCGATGTTCTAAAACGTATAACGCGCAAATATGGAAGCGAAGAAGAAGCCATTGAATATTTAGAAGTCGCAAAAGATGAGCTATCCGAAATCGAAGACTCCTCCGGTAGACTTGCAAAATACGAAAAAGAGTTAATGAAATTTTTTGATGAAGCCAAAAAGCTAAGTACTGCTTTGACAAAAAGTAGAGAAAGTGCCGCAAAAAAACTGCAAAAGCAAGTTGAAGATGAACTTGCGCAGTTGAATATGAAAGGCGTGCAGTTCAAGGTCGAATTTGGCGTAGTTGATGGTGATGATGGTTTGAATGCAACCGGCGGTGACAATGTTTGGTATCTCATGTCAGCAAATGCAGGTGAAGCGCCGGGACGAATTAACAAAATTGCTTCCGGTGGTGAGCTTGCGAGAATTATGCTTGCTTTAAAGAATGTCCTAAGTAGCAAATTCGATACTGCCTCTATGGTATTTGACGAAGTAGACACAGGTGTGTCAGGCATTGCAGCACAACGCGTGGGAGAAAAGCTTGCAGAGCTCGCCAAAGCCAGACAAGTGCTTTGCGTTACACATCTCCCACAAATAGCGGTCATGGCAGATACGCATTTTGTTATAAGTAAAAGTGTAAGTGATGGCAGAACATATACTCAAGTTACAGAATTAGATATTGAAGGTCGCAAAAATGAACTTGCTCGATTAAGTAGTGGCGAAAATATAACAGCAACAGCTCTATCAAGTGCAGAAGAAAATCTAGCCGCTGCCAAAAAGTTCAAGAGCAGTATGTAGTCATCAAAGTTTTTCAAAACCTTTTGTAAGAATTATATGTTTATTTTTAGAAAGCCTTGCACGACGTTATTATTTGTGGTATTATGTTGCTCGCGCTTAAAATTAGGTTAATATCCGCGGATGTGATGGAATTGGCAGACATGCGAGATTTAGGTTCTCGTGCTGAGAGGCGTGGGGGTTCAAGTCCCTTCATCCGCACCATCCCCTTGAGCTCAAGATTTGGGTTTCGAGGGGATTGTTCTTTGTATTTGCAATGGTTTGTGAGCGGCAATTCCTATATCGCCATCCGCGCTCAATCACTTGCTGATGGGATTCGCTTGGTGTATAATTTTGCTGAGATTTATGTTACAATGTGAGCTATAGTATAGACTTATTAAGTTGGAGATAATTATGGATATTGCTAAAACAAATCAGGCTATAATCAACCAAATAAAAAACATTATCGAGCAGGCGAGACAAAACGTATCACTTGCAATCAATCGTGAACTTCTATATTCGTATTGGCAAATTGGAAAACTGATTGCCGACAGTGAAAGGTCAACCGGGGTAGATGACATATCCGCACGTAGCTTTATCCTTGAGCTTTCTAAGGATTTAACAACAGAGCTTGGCAAAGGGTTTTCACGATCAAATTTGTTCAATATGAGGAGCTTTTATCTAAACTTTCCTGATGTCCAGACACTGTCTGGACAGCTAAGTTGGTCTCATTATTGCGAGCTTCTTTCCATCTCTGACAAGAATAAACGTAGCTTTTACGAAAAAGAAACACAAAACTCCAAATGGTCAGTCAGAGAGCTAAAACGGCAAATCAGCACATCTTTATACGAACGTTTGCTTTTATCTGATGGTGAATCAAATAAGGAAACAGTTTTATCGCTCGCACAAGAAGGTATAGAAATCTCGAATCCAACCGATATAATAAAAGACCCCTATGTTTTCGAGTTTTTGAATATTCCCGAAAATAAACCTATGAAGGAAGACGATTTGCGAAAAACTCTTGTACTCCATATAGAAAAATTCCTGCTAGAGCTTGGTAGGGGTTTTCATTTCGTGGGAACAGAACAGCGTGTAACGCTTAATAATACTCATAGATACGTTGATATGGTATTTTATAATAAAATACTGCGAGCTTACATCCTGATAGAGTTAAAAACTGTGAAGTTTATGCCGGAAGCGGTAGGTCAGTTAAATGCTTACTTGAACTACTACAGTGCAGAGGTAAATGATGAAACTGATAATCCACCGATTGGCATTATTCTTTGCACTGATAAAGATAGCATTGATGCTGAATATGCGTTAGGTGGGTTGTCAAATAACATCTTTGCATCACGGTATGTGTACTACATTCCAAATAAGAATGAGTTGATTACACAGGTTGAAGCGGTCTTAAAAGATTGGCACGAACAAGAAAATCAAGAGTAATGGCGCAGGCTGGTCTAACGTTTTTATAGATTCTACTCACTTGAAAGTCTATACACAATTGATATTACAGGATTTATTTAAGTCCTATATCGCCTGATCCGGGTTTCAATTTTGGAGCAGTTTTGTTAGACTGTACGAAAATTGAAACCCTTTTCTTTATCTCAAAGCCTTACTTTTCAGTGGTATAGTTGCTTTTGAATCAATTCCGGACGCAGAAAATATTTTGACGTATAGCTTGCCACCTAATTAATTGACATTTGCATCACGGTGCGTATTCAGTGGCGCTGAACCAATAATTGCACTGCCCGCTTCATTTGTCAAATTTGTATCGGCACGAACTTCAAATCTTTGATTGTTGATAATGATACCATAATTGTACACAGATGAGTTTGATACATTTTCAACATGCCCGTTATTTAAAAGTCTTCCGGTAGGCGCTACCACTATTGTGCCGCCTCCACGAAGTGGGTCAGTTCCACCTTGATTATTAATTCTGCCACCTTCGGCCACGATAAGCGTACCCTCAACCAGTAGCGTCGAATTGCGTTGTATATTTAGTGAAGTTGTTACGGTTAGCGTTCTGCCTTCCGGTATCACAAATGGAGTGTGATGTTCAAAGATACCCAAGTTGCCCCGAGTTGAAAGTATTACATCCCCTTCGTTTAACATATTTCTTAGCGTATTCGGGTTTGATCCAGTAAATACTTCTGCAGATTTCTCAACATAATTTACATAAATTCGAATATTTGTCCAATCTGATACAGGTGACGGAAGGTTTCCTGCAGAGGTTAATCCGGTCGTTGCCCAGATAACCGGAGGCTCTTCCCATGTTGCACCAAAATTCGTGGACACCATAAAGAATGTTGAATTTTCACGCTCATCCTCAACAAACCTTGAGTTCAAGAAGCCGGAAAATAAGGGCGCAACACCTTCCCATATAGGATTGTATGAAATTTCTCCATCAATAACGTATCTTGAATCAAATAGAGCTTCACTTGTTGCTCCAACATGTGCAATTATGCCCCATTGATCTCTATCGATAAAACTGTTTTGATTTAAATTGTAGTTAAGGAATTTTGCATGATTTGCAGGCACAAATTGGAATCCACCACGCAGTTCAGCGTCATATGTTCGCCCAACACGCGGGGTTGTTGAAAGACAAATTACACCGGGATGAGAAGCTCTGACCGCTCCATGGTGCGCATATTCAATACCACCAAATCGCCCTGTCCCTTGTACTCTTTGAATTATGTCCGCAATGTGTCTCGTTACGCCGTCTTCGGTGCTCATCATCACTCGACCGTTATTTTCTTGTTTAACATTTGCAACTGTATCGCCGGCGGCCCAGTTTTCAAACTCGAAGTAAATCGGACGCCCTCTGGAAGTTGAAGCCTCATATACTCTAATGCGCAGTTTCTCCGGAGCTCCTATTCCATCAAAATCTCCATCATAGTACAGAATATCCAGGCTTTCCCACTCTCCTTCTGAATTTAAATGTTCAATTGGGCTACCAACGAAAGGCGAGTACGCTCCACCGAAAATTGAATCTCCACCATGAATATCTGTGTAGATAATATTGTTTTGTGGAACTGCCCATGCCAAAATTCTCTGCCATTCCGAATGCGGTGCCACGGTTACCTGTCTTGGAATCCATGGGCGAGGTTGACCTGCTGGCACGTTGCTCCAGTCTTGAAATGCTAATGGATCGTAAGCTTCTTGCGGACCAAATTTCATGTGGAAATTGTTTACCGCGGATGCAATAACATTAGAGAATGTGCCATCTTGAGCTTTTGTGTAATATGCTGCCCAAAAGCCTGCAGCGGAAAAACCAACTGTTGTTGCAGGGCGACGTACCAAACCGAGTTCTACAGCTGTTCCATCTGGGTAAACGGCTCGGATAACTCCATTTAAAACATTTTCAATTTCGACTGTAAATTGCAATTCGTATGTCGCATGGAAGTTTTCCTCATACACTTCTTCCGGAATGTCCGCATTTACATAGTTATTTCGGGCCAGTGCTGTTTGAGAAAGAGTTGCCATTACTAAAAGTACCACCAATAGGATTGATAAAAGTTTTTTCGATTTCGACATATTGTAGTTCCTCCATTAATTTATTACATTCTTAGTTATACTAATACTGATCACTGGTAGAAAGCTTTAAATTGCCTTGGGTGATGTTTTTTCAGCCAGAAAATGTCTATCATTTGACATATTGTTGTACCCATGATTGAATTTGCATAAGAGAATGCAGCGATATCTCTGTAGATTTGCGGCACAAATGTGTTGAATTTACTTTCTAACAACTCATCTGTTGGTTTTGTAATCGTTTCCTCTATATGGTGATATGCTTCATGCAAAACCAACGCATTTTTTATCGTTTCAAAAGTGTAATATGGCATAGCTTGACTTTTAAAGTAATCTGCCATTTCAATAATAAACAGTTCGTTTACATAAATTTTTCTTTCATCAACCATATAGTATGCACGATCGCTGTCTTCTTTTGAAAAGAACTCTAGCCCATTTACGTTTATGTTCTCCAATGACAAGACAATGTTGTCCATATTTACCGGATAGTCTTTTGCTGTTTCTTTGCCAATACGTGTCGCCTCTATATGTAACACTTTACGCTTTTCCACATTTTTGGCAAATCCCGGTAATGAAAGCCACAACAGCTCATCTATTTCACGGACTTCTGCATCCGTCAACATGTTTGCATGGGACATATCATACCCATTTTTTCCCAGGGATAGCGCCTTGATTTGCTAAATTTTCCTGTAGCTCACATGTGTCCAAATCATGTAACGCGACTTTTTCTTTAAGACTCATGGCTGATGCTACACCTGCTGCTTGCCCAAGAGCCATAGCAGTGGCTGAAATCCTCGCTGCTGCAAGTGCTTCATGAGTGGCTGAAATGCATCTGCCGACAACTAATAAATTTTTTATTTTTTTAGGCAACATTGTCCTGTACGACACATCAAAACAGCCAAACCTCTCCTTTTGAGTCCAGTTTAACTCTTTGCCAATCGGACTATGTATATCGATTGGGAATGCGCAAACTGCAACACTGTCATCAAACTCACGATTGTCAATCACGTCGTTTGCAGTCAAAGTGTATACGCCATTGAGGCGACGACTTTCTCTTATTCCGATCTCACTTGCAACTGAGCTCAAGTAACAGTTTTCGAATCCGGGGATGTAATCTTTGAAAAATTTAACAATCTCATTTACTTGTTTATGAGCTTCAAACTCAGCTTTTGTCAGGTCATGTGCATCAATTCCAAAGAGTTTAATTACTCTTGTCATATTAACAAGCACCTCTCCTTCAATCATACCTTCAAAGAAAAGGACACGGTCTCTCGGAATGCTCAAGTCTCCATTTTTTTGTGCTTCTTTAACAAGACCGAAGAAGCCGGAAACCGCCAGATAATCATCGACATCACAATCTCTATTCCAAATAAACTGCTCCGGATTTTGTCTTATGTAGTTCCGTACTTTCTCCATGTCTATTCCGCCGACTTTGAACATTAAGCTCATAGGTTGAGGCAGTCCGTCCGGATTGCGTCCGATTACAAAACCTTCTTTTGCAAGACTTACAATGTCTCCATCACCGGTAGCATCGATAAATGTCTTACCCGAAACTGTCATTTTGCCGTATTTCCCGGATATCTTTACCGCTTTAATTAAGTTTGACTCAACAGTAATTCCAGAAATCGTGCTATTTAATAACACTGATATATTAGGTTCCTCCGCCAGCATTTCAAAGTAAAGTAGTTTAAGTGCCTGAGAGTCAATTGGTGTAATCGTCGCCACCATTCCTATTGAATCCTTGACATGCCCAAGTGAAGCATTTCGCTCCATCAGTCTATCAACGATCTCTTGTGCAATGCCTTTTACAACTTGCTTATCTCCATCGTGAAACGTCATTAGTGGCGAAACCATGGCAACAGTATTTGCTCCACCAAAACACGAATTTTTCTCAATAATGGCAACGCGCATCCCATTTCTTGCCGCTGCCAGTGCTGCGGGGATTCCACTTGTTCCGCCTCCGCAAATGACTACATCAAAAGTGTCTTTCAAAATACTACTCCCTTCGATTTACTTCTGTTACAAATCTCAATTTCAAATGTTCTGTACCATCGCAGGGTGAACCCAAGGCTGGTTAATGCGTTCGGAATAATTTCTTCAATGAGAGGCTTAACCTCTTCATATCTCACTTGCAGTAGTGCTTCTGCCAAGTCAACATTGGCGATACTAAATGGATCAAGTCCTCTTTCCCTAAGATCTTTCTCCAGCCGCTTTCTTATAACGGCTTGATAAATCACATCATCCATAATACGACTTGTAGTAAAACGCTTATTTGCCTCGCTGTTTTCACCTTTTGATAAAACAATCTGTGACAAGATTGTGCCTAATGCATTGCTTGCTGTGTTCCACGCCGAATAACCACACAACTTGCTTACCTCGACTTGCTTTGCCAAACTTTGTAACAGCTCCGGATCTCCACCATTTGCAAAGGCAACATCCAGAAGATAACAATCTTTGCCCTGATTTATAGCATCAGCAATGCTCTGAGCAAACGATTCAAGTTCTCCTGGGTCATATCCCGAATCAGGTTGTTTTTCCCAATCGGCACAAAAGTCTTTTTGTCCATTTTTTGGCAAATATATGAAGAGTATTGTATCCGATTCTTCGTCTTCATGTATGTTCATGATGTTGAGATGGCTTTTTAGGTTGTCGATAAAAGGTCTGTCTTCGAAAAGTGCTATAAAATCTGAGTTTTCGCCCAACCACTTTACTTGAATATGCTTTGGCTTAGTCGAAGCAGCCCGAGCTAATAGCTCTGTCGTTGATTCATCAGTTCCATTGTGCAGAAGCACTCGATTTTGAAGTTCATATTTGTCAATAATCTCCAGCAACTTCTTCTGTTCAGCTCTATGCATTCCATATTCACTGCAATCTTCTTGTAAGATTAGCAAGAAGTCAATTAACCCATAATTTACGAGTTCAATACATTTTTTGTTGACTTCATGATTACGTTTGCGCACTGATAGAAATTCACTTAGCACACTTTCCGGTATTTTCTTTTCAAGTTCCAAAAGACGCTCTTTATTCACTTGATCCGTTTCGTCTATGCTCACAAAATATGAGGCTTTTGCATATTGACTTACATCTTCCCACCATACTTTTGATTCAAGGCTAAGTGTGCTCACTGTTGTGCGCATTAGGACACTCGACGCAAAAACACGGAGATTCGGGTTTTTCTGTTTTAGTTTCTTTAATATGTTTAGTCGCTCAAGAGCAGCTTGTAAAGAGATTCCACTTTGTCGTGAAGCAAGCAAGCCACCATACAATAATTGATCTATAGAAAGAATTAAGGTGTCACAACTCACTGTATCAAGCCATTTTGATATTGTCGAAAAATCCGAAGGTTGACGAAAGTCATCCATAATCCTAAGTGGAGGAAGAATACACTCCGCTCCATTTATATCTGCAAGATCCTTGACGAAGTCATAGCTACACGGTCTTGAATCTATTGGCAATACGCATGTTTTCATCATAATTATGACCATTCCTTTCATCGTGCTCAGTCACAAAACAGCCATGAATAGAAAGATCGCAAGCTGGCACATTTTAAGAAATTTTGATATTAAATCAAATTTTCTCTATGGCATTTTTGAACTCCGCAACAGCACGTCTAATACTATCAGGAGTTTTGCCTGTGACAATGGCACCTATCATGGTTGCATTTACACCACATGCTGCAAGATTTGCCACTTCACACGGCAATATGTTACGTTGAGTAGGCACCACAACCGGTAAGTTCGTGTTTTGGCAAATTCGGTTATAAATCATCAGTTCTGCAGCACTTAATCTATCTCCATACGTTTCGGGGCATGCTATGGAAGCCTCACATATGTCAATGCCTATATTTTCAAGATACTTTAAATAAGCTAAGTCATATGTATTATCAAGTGCCGCCATTGTATTTACAGAGCCTTCATTCACCAATGATACCGGCATGTGATGAGCGTACATGGAAAGAAAACTGAAACCGGCATCAATGACATGCTTGTAGTCTACATCTATGACTCCAACATCTGTACCGGGCACAATGCCGCAAGGTCCTTTAGCTTCGGCAATAACTTGCTTCAAAACATCTTGCTCTTCTTGGAAGCTGCCAAAAGAACTCCCACTTGCTCTGTGAGCCACATTTATGTGTAATTTTACCGCATCTGCACCCTCTTGCCACGATATTCTGGCAAGTTCCGGGTCATTTGCCGGTAAGCTGACTATGAGTGTATGTTTGTTATTTAGTAATAAATTCTTAAAATCAGTCATAACGTTCTCCATTTTCTTAGCGTTTGCTCGATAGCATAACGACAGTTTCATTGTCATCTAAACCTTGTAGCTCAATATTTACGAGACTTAAAAGTTGCTTCAGTTCGAGGACAGATGAGAAGTCTGCAATCCTATTCTTATACACAAGCAAAAACTGCGCAAGGGTGATGCCTGCATCGGAATACTCAGATGCCGATTCAATAAACTGGTTTACTGAGGTAAAGAAATCCTTCTTTTTCCGAACAAAACATGATCCGTTATTTGTTTGATATTTGACAATACCAAAAGAATCCAAAACCCTGTATTTCTTCTTGCTTGTTTTTAAAATGCCCAGCAATCTTTTCTTTGTTTCAGTTTCTTCATAAACGTAAAGACCATTGGTTTCTGCAGCTAGCATAATGTTTTCTGGAGTGTCGGTCTTAAACGATTTTATGGCACTCAAACGAATTTCCGCTTCATCCAATTTTTGCATAGTGTGGTAATCTTGATCCATCTCAAATGAGCCTGTCGCTATAGCTCTAAGAATGTTTTTTGCCTGATCTACTTCAATTTGCACGTCGATTGTGTTTGCGTCTGCACCCATCGAAGCTAGGCTATTATATGCATCTTTTCTGATAGACAGAATATCTTCTTCATTCGGATCTAAAACCGTTCTCTCTATTGAATCTCGAAGCATCGCCAGAGCCGCTCCAATTGCAGAGATAACTTCGGCTTTTTCAGCAACTATATATGACATTCCAATTTTCTTACTTAGCCACGGCACTACTGTCGTCGCACCACCACCACCGCCTACGAGAGAAACTAGCTCGTAATCCATTTCATATTCATTCAACAGTTCTACAACTACAGGTCTAACCTTCTTTATTGCTCCATCAAGAATTTCTTCTGCTATTTGCTCGCCACTCTTGTTAAAATGAGCACCAACTATGTCAAACACTTGCTTCACGATGTCGAAATTATTATATGCATAATCGCCCTCTTTCGACATTCCCAATAAAATGGAGGCATCCGTGAGCGTAATTGCGAATTTCTTGCCTTGTTCATTTATTACACCTAAGTAGTCAGCCGGGTCGGAAGGCATAGGTGAGAACAATATAGGTTTCAAGCCTACTAATTCATCGGGATTGCTAAAGGCAATATATCCCAACCCAGCTATATGAGCACTTCTTGGTCCTACTTCTAGAATATCATTTCCTTTGACACGCGACATAGAGCCTCCGCCAATACCTACAGTTCTGGAGTCGAGGGTTTTTAGATAGGTAGAGTGACCACCCACAGAGGCGCTTTTAATCATCGCCTTACCATTTTTGATAGCTGAAATATCTGTACTCGTTCCACCTACTTCAAGAAAAATACCGTCGGAGATTTTTGCAAACATCAATGCTGCCGCTATGCCTGCCGCAGGACCTGAAAGTAGAGTCAATATCGGTCGCTTGCGCATCTGCTCCAGATCCATGACACCGCCATCACTACGCATTATCATCAGAGGTGCGGAGATACCACTTTTTTTAATACTATCTTCCGTCAAATTTGCTGTTTCTGTCATTTTTGGCAATATACTCGCATTTATAACCGCTGTGCGTGTACGTACCTTCAAACCGTATAGCTGCGATATCTCGTGCCCCGCTGTACTTGCAAGAGAATTCTCAAACGCTATTTTTACGATTCTTTCCTCGTTTTGCACATCATCAACACCAAAAGCTTCGCTTGCTACGATGACACGACATTTGCGTTCATTCATATCATTAACGATACGTGCGATGTTGTCGTCGTTAAAGTCTTTGCCGTTTGTGTCAATGTAACTATGCTCAGTCTCTAAGATTTTCCCTTGACTTAATTCAAGTTTTTTTATGTTTGTATCGCTACTCGCTCTCAATCCTTCTGCGCCTTTACCCATACCAATGATTCCAACTTTGGAAACATCACCCTCCAGCAATGCATTGGTTGCCTGGGTTGTACTGTGAGCAACAAAAACAACTTCATTTTTCTCTGTTCCAACTTTTGAAATTACATCACTAAAAACCTTTACTATCCCTTCAGATACAGAGTTTTTTGATGAGTGCGTTGTCGGCGTTACAGCATGTGCTATTACCTTGCTCGTCATGTAGTCAACAGCTACAGCATGAGTAAAAGTTCCTCCCACATCAATGCCGATTCGTATTGCTTGATTCATCATCTTGATACTCCTATGATTAGTATTACGTAGTGTGGCTGTGAAAAAAGTTTTCACTAACTAAAATGCCATAAATCCTGCAATGATCAGCCCTATGATGGCTCCGAGCCATACAAATGGCAATGTTCTTCTCAAAATGTCGTTTACATCGACACCTGTAGCAGACGCTGTCCATACATTATGAGTGTTTGTCGGATCACAAATTCCTTGCAGTTGCCCTGTTGACATTAGTGCTGCCATAATCGCAAATGCAGGAAGTACACCTGTTCCAAACATAATTGCACCGAGACCAAGCCCCAATCCCCAGATGTTTAACGGACCTCGGTAAAGTGCAAGTGGAGCCAATGCCGCGAAGAATATTACATAGAGGAATGGATTTTGAGGAAGAATGTTTGCGATAACCGGACCAATGTTTTCGGTTACTCTTGCATCCATTACGACTACCAACAGCATGCCGATTCCAATCAACAAGAAGATTGCGCCTGCTGCATTCGATATTCCTTCAACTACAGCTTTTGTGAGATTCTTCGCCGTATCTCTGCTGATTGTTGTAATTACACAGTAAACAATTGCTGCTGTGAGAGCAGTAATGATGTGTGTATCAAGAACCAACACTAATACCAAAGGAATAATTGGTGTTATTAAAGTGAAGAATCTCGCATTTTTCTGTGGTTCAGCTTGCTCATCTGGTACAGATGGTTTCGGCCATGCAATTTTTTTGCCTTTACCTTTAAATATCTTTCCGCCAAATTTTTCTGCTACGATGATGAACAAAATTCCCATTAAAGCGAATATTCCACCAAGTGGGAATGCAAAAGTTCTGATAGTTGCCACTTCAAGCCCGAGTACATCTATGTATAATCCCCAGTTTGTCAAGTTGAAAATACCACCTGTACTCAAACCAAACAATAAAATACATGCTGATGTTATAGGCTTAATCCCGACAGAAGCCATGATTGGAAGTACAATTGTACCGACCATAATTACAGCTCCTAAACCGCCTAGTGTTGTAAATAGAGCACTAAGTGCAAGGAAAAGCAGTACCCCTAAAACTAAGGGTCTGTCACCTGCAAGTTCTGAGATTTTTCTAACAATGGTTCCTGCTATACCTGTAACGTAAATTAATTGTGACAAAATCGCACCAAAAATAAGCATCATAATGGTTCCTGCTAATCTTACCGGACCATCTACGAATAGCAGTGTCCAAATACCCGCACTTGTACCCTCATCTGTTGCAACGTCACCAAATGGTATACCCGATACTAGTGCAATCAGGAATGCCATAATCGGCAACACAAACAATGCAGAGAGTTTCTTAGTGTACATCAATGCACACATTACGAGAAAAATAACAATAATTAATGCAGTTATCATATTTTAATAATCCCTTCTTATAAGTTAATGTGATAAATAGGTATAATATATTTCAATTTTGATTAGCTCAGCTCTCCCGGCATCGCTCCTTTCTAGCAGCACTGTGTGTTTATGGCTATTTTATCGACCACGTATAAAGCCCTCAACCCCCTTTCCGTATCAGCACGTAATTAAACCAAATTGTCTGCACTAATGTTGCCATTCCTCTTGCCAAATCATAGCGGCATACATCCAACAGAATGATATTCTTTTCGTGTTGTACTTGTGTTCTTACTATTGAATCATTAGTTGCAATTACTACTTTTTCAATATTTAGTATTTTCTGCAATTCAATTATGCGTTGATAACATTCTGTATGCGGTTCAGTCATACTACCCGCCAGATTGTCTTTCCCTCTACATACCCTGTCATCAAGGATAATCGCTGCTTTTTTCGGTGAAGTATCTATATAGTATATATAATTTTGGACACGCTTAGCTGCGCCTAGCCATTTTTCTCTCAGAGCCGCTCCATTTGAGCAGTGGTCAACCACTGTAAATATGCGAAATTCTCGCTCAACTATTTCCTTCAGATGTACATGATACCAGTCGTAGCTATCACAAGATATCACGACTTGAGATTCGTAATCGATTTGTCCGTGTAATCCAATGCCAATACCCAAGATGTTTTTTTCACTGCCAATAATCATTCGTAGTTCATTTAGCAAAATAGAAAATGCAGACATTTTACAATCAATTTGAGTGATCCATGATTTCACAATGCGACTATGACAATCACTTATGACAAAGTCAATACAGTCTTCGCTACAAACAACTCCGACAAAACTTCCATGATCACGATTCAAGTCATATATAATGGCTCTCCTGCCACCAATTGAATCCTCCTTACCAATAGCGTGTACCAGTTTAATATCAATCAATTCGTTAATCGCGTCAGATACTGTCGAGTTTCCCAGCAACATGCTCCTAACTATTTCTGGTTTCGTCACAGCTCCGTTGGCAAATAAATAGAGAAGAATGTCAGCCGTATTCTTATATTTAAGTTGTTCCAACATATAATTTATTCCTTTTTACCAACACTTTATACGAGCTTCGGAATAAGTGTTGCAGACAAGATATCACAGCATTATTTATCTTGTCAACAGCTTTTGAAAATTCTCTGTATTGCCGAATTCTGTTGGTTGTTTTACACAATGAAAATTTACAAGTTTTGGAACAAAGATTAGTATTAATAGTGTTTTTCGTCAAGATATGGTATATAATGGAGCAAGGTTGGGATACTGTCATATAATTATTAAATCTACAAAAACTCGACAGGGCTTGCATTAATAGCCTTGTGACACTAAAAGACAGGAGCATGAGTTGTGGGAAAATCGTTAGTATTGGCTGAAAAGCCATCGGTGGCCAAAGACTTTGCCAGAGTATTGGGATGCCGACAGAAGGGTGAAGGATGCATGATCGGAGACCGCTACATTGTTACCTGGGCTCTAGGGCATCTTGTAACGCTGGCCGATCCTGAAATCTATAGCAAGGACTACAAAACATGGAGTTTGGAAACTCTGCCAATGCTCCCGCCCAAGATGCAGCTTGTGGTCATAAAGGAGAGTTCCAAACAGTTCGGTATTGTGCAAAAACTACTTAGACGCGCGGATGTTTCCGACATTATTATAGCTACAGACGCAGGGCGTGAGGGTGAGCTTGTCGCCCGCTGGATTCTGCTCAAAGCAGCTTGTAAGAAACCTGCAAAACGACTGTGGATCTCATCACAAACGGATAAGGCAATCCGCGACGGATTTCAAAACCTCAAACCCGCCAAGGATTATTATAATCTGTTCTTGTCGGCGGAAGCTCGCTCCGAAGCTGACTGGCTCGTCGGCTTAAATACCACGCGAGCGCTCACATGTAGGTACGGTGCCAGCCTTTCTGCCGGACGTGTGCAGACACCTACGCTTGCCATGATCGTGGATAGAGAGCAAGAAATAAAGAGCTTTGTGCCAAAAGATTACCACACCATAAAAGCACAATTCGTCGGATTTTCAGCGACATGGCTATCTGCTAGCAAACAGTCTCGCCTATCAAGCAAAGCGGACGCGGAGGCGGTTTTGCAGAAAGTTTCGGGTAAGCAGGGTATCGTGTCTGATATAAAAAAACAGTACAAATACAAAACACCGCCCGCTGCCTATGATTTAACCGAACTACAGCGCGACGCAAATCGCAAGTTTGCGTACTCTGCCAAGGAGACGCTATCGATTATGCAGTCGCTTTACGAATATCACAAACTACTCACCTACCCTCGTACCGACTCACGTTACATCACAGACGACATTATCTCAACGCTTCCTGATCGGCTGCGGAGCGTTGCGGTTGGTCCTTATCGGGAGCTTGCTCTGTCTCTGGCGAAGATACGACCGCTAAAAACACAATACATTGTGGACAACAGCAAAGTCAGCGACCATCATGCAATCATCCCTACGGACGAGCCGGTTGATTTATCATACCTGAACCCGAAGGAGCGCAATATATATGACCTGGTTGTGCGCCGTTTTCTGGCGGTGCTCAGTCCTGCATTTGAGTATGAGGAGACCAAATTGACCATAACAGTCGGCAAGGAACGCTTTGCCGCAAAAGGCAAGATAATACGCGCACCTGGCTGGAAGGTCGCCTATGGACAAGCCTTTAGCGACGATGAGGAAGAAGATGACTCAGATGTAAAAGAGCAAACCTTGCCGCAGATCCAACAAGGCAATAAGTTGGATATAAAATCCTGTGACATCGTAACCGGCAAAACAAAGCCCCCTGCACGATATAACGAAGCGACGCTACTCACAGCAATGGAGAATCCGAGTGGCAAGGAAATGAGCGCCGACATGCGCGCTATCCTTAAAACGACAAGCGGGCTGGGCACACCGGCTACCCGGGCGGACATTATTGAAAAGCTACTTTCGTCTTTTTGTATTGAGCGGCGTGGCAAGGAGATTGTGCCGACCTCAAAAGGAATCCAACTTGTGGGCCTGGTTCCGGAAGATCTCCGCTCCGCCGAGTTAACCGCGAAGTGGGAGCAAGAACTGGCACTTATAAGTCGTGGAGCGGCACAAAAAAATGCATTTATTGAGCAAATGCGAAAGTATGCCTCAGCGTTAGTCAGCGCCGTTGCCTCAAGCGATGCAAACTATGTCCATGATAACATGACACGAGACAAGTGTCCTGACTGTGAGAAGTTTTTATTGGAAGTAAAAGGTAAAAAGGGAACCATGCGCGTTTGTCCGGATAGAGAGTGCGGCTATCGCAAAAATCTATCGATGCAAACCAATGCAAGATGCCCTAACTGTCACAAGAGGCTGGCGATGCGTGGCGATGGAGAGAAGCGTCTTTTCGTGTGCGTCTGCGGATATAGGGAGAGACTCTCAGACTTTGAGAAACGCCGCAGTGAATCAGGTGCGTCAAAACGAGATACGGAAAATTACTTGCGAAATCAAAACAAGCAAAATAGTGAAAAAGGCAACTCCGCACTGGCAAGCCAACTGGCAAAATGGATGGAGCAGCAAGATTAGGAAAATGACTCATGGAACGCAGCTGAAATTCTGCTGGACCCAAATTTAGGGGCTGTTGCAAAACGATGCAATAGCCTCTAAAAAGTTTTGAAACAAGCGACCGTTTGAAATTAACTAGCAAGCTTGACCTTGACGCATTTCATAATCTACCATTTTATCAGTTTTAGCGCGATGAGTTAACAAACGACAAAGTTCCTATTGACAAGCCGTTCTAAATGCAGTATTGTATGAATCATAACCCGTGGCAAAATAATTCAATAAAGTGCACATTGAAGGGAATATGCTGCATCACCTCCATTTCAGAGAGCGGTCATTTGGTGCGAGACCGTATGGAAGAGTCAGCGTCTCACCCCGGAGTGCAATCCAAACGAGTGGGCGTTGCTTGACGCCAACAAGAGTGGTACCGCGGATGCTTTTATGCTTTCGTCTCTTGATTTTATAGGAGGCGATTTTTTGTTTCCAAAATTCGTTTCCGAGTAATGTCAAATAGTCCATGAAAACTAACGTCATTCTGCGCGAAGTCGCAGAATCCAAGATTTCTGTACTTACTAGATTCTGCGACTTCGCGCAGAATGACGAGGCCGAAGAAAGGAATGATTATTAATTTGAAAAACTCAAACAAGTACCAACCCCTTTATTACATGCCACCTCAAGGTCACACCGACTGGGTGAATCAAGACAGGCTAACTAAAGCCCCTATTTGGTGTAGCGTAGATCTCCGCGACGGCAATCAGGCACTCATAACACCAATGAGCCTTGATGAGAAACTCGCATATTTCGACTTTTTGCTCAATGTTGGTTTCAAAGAAATTGAGGTAGGTTTCCCCGCTGCATCAGAAACTGAGTATGCCTTTTTGCGCACATTGATTGAGGATAACTTAATCCCTGATGATGTCACAATCCAAGTTTTGACGCAGTCCAGAGCACATATTATCGAACAAACTTTCAAGTCAATTCAAGGCGCGAAGCAGGTTGTTGTCCACCTCTACAACTCTACTTCACAAGCGCAGCGACAGCAGGTATTTCGAATGGAACAAGATGAAATCATTGCTATCGCCAAAGAGGGCGCACAATTATTCAACCAATATGCTGATAAAATGCCGGAAACCAAATTCACCTTTGAATATTCACCGGAAAGTTTCACAGGCACTGAACCGGAATTTGCACTTCGGATTTGTAATGCTGTCATCGATGTCTGGCAGCCTAACTCCGAGCGTAAAGTCATTATTAACCTGCCTGCAACAGTGGAGACTTCCATGCCTCATGTTTATGCTCAACAGGTCGCTTACATGAATCAAAATCTCCACAATCGAGAACATGTCATTCTCTCCATTCATCCTCATAATGACAGAGGAACAGGCGTTGCCGCAGCAGAAATGGCTCTTTTAGCCGGTGCTGATCGAGTTGAGGGAACTCTTTTTGGTAATGGTGAAAGAACTGGAAATGTCGATATCGTAACTTTGGCATTAAATCTGTACACACATGGCGTATCTCCCGGACTTGATTTGAGCGATATGCCTTATCTTACCAGAACATTCGAAGAGGCAACAGATTTACCCATTAGTCCCAGACACCCCTATGCCGGACAATTGGTATTTGCTGCTTTCTCAGGTTCTCATCAGGATGCGATTGCAAAAGGTCTTGAGTATCGCAAAACTAACGATACCCCATTTTGGACAGTTCCATATCTTCCACTTGATCCCGGCGATGTGAGCAGAGAGTATGAAACTGATGTCATCCGTATTAACAGTCAATCTGGTGGCGGAGGTGTTGCCTATGTCTTAGAGCAAAACTTTGGCTATCAGCTACCAAAAGAGCTTCGCCGTGAAGTTGGTGGTTATATTAAATCAATCTCCGACCGTAGCCAAAAAGAGCTCACACCACAAGAAGTTCATCAAGCTTTCCAATCTCGCTATATTAACGTCAGCACTCCAATTACTCTAGAGCAAGTGGACTGGAGACGAGAAGGTGAACACACTATTGCCGATGTACAACTAATAGTTAACAGTAAAACACATCACTTCGTAGGAAAGGGTAACGGTTCTCTCGATGCTGTAAGTGATGCACTGAAAAAATTGTATCCTGAGCTTAGCCTTAACCTGACTGACTACATGCAACATGCAATTGAGCATAAATCTGATGCGCGTGCTGCAGCCTATGTTAAACTTTCCAATGGAAATAACCAATCATACTGGGGCATTGGAGTTCACAATGATATCGCAACAGCCTCAGCCCTGGCTCTGGTTTCAGCAGTAAATCAAGAAGTCTCAGCTGATACGTCAAAATAATGAAAAGGAGAATCTAGTTATGCCAATGACAATGACTCAAAAAATTTTAGCCGCCCATGCCGGATTGCCGGAAATACATCCCGGACAGCTTATTTCAACTAAGCTTGACTTGGTCTTGGGTAATGACATTACAGGTCCTGTCGCTATTAGAGAGTTTTACGGCGCAGGATTTGATAAAGTATTTGACCCTGATAAAATCGCCTTGGTTATGGATCACTTTGCTCCGAATAAAGACATTAAAGCTGCTGAGCAATGTGTGACTTGTCGCGAATTTGCAAAAAAACATAATCTCACTCACTTTTACGATGTTGGGGTGATGGGTATTGAGCATGCACTTTTACCAGAGCAAGGTATTGTTGCTGCAGGTGAATGTATCATTGGTGCCGACTCTCATACTTGCACCTATGGTGCTTTAGGTGCTTTTTCCACAGGCGTTGGCTCTACAGATATGGCTGCAGGAATGGTCACCGGCGAAGCATGGTTTAGGGTGCCGGATGCTATCCAAGTGAAGCTTACAGGGTCGCTCCAACCAATGGTCAGTGGAAAGGATGTTATCATCCACCTCATCGGCATGATTGGTGTTGACGGAGCCTTATATCAAAGCCTGGAATATACCGGAGATGGTGTTGCAAATCTCACAATGGATGATCGCCTCTGTATTGCCAATATGAGCATTGAGTGCGGAGCAAAAAATGGAATCTTCCCTGTAGATGCTGTGACCGAATCCTATATGCAAGGGCGTGTAAACCGTCCATATACCATCTACGAAGCAGATGCGGATGCACACTATAGCCGAACTATTGAAATTGACCTTTCTGCGCTAAAGCCAACAGTTTCTTTCCCTCATCTGCCAGAGAATACAAAAACAATTGACGAGGTAGGCGAAATCCCGATCAACCAAGTAATAATCGGATCTTGCACCAATGGATGGCTTAGCGATATGAAGGCAGCAGCAGAAATATTTGCAGGTCAAAAGGTTCACCCTGACGTGCGTTGCATTATTTTCCCCGGTACTCAACAAATTTATTTGGATTGCATTGAGCTGGGTTATATGAAAACTTTCATCCAAGCCGGTTGCGCTGTTTCTACACCGACTTGCGGTCCCTGTCTCGGTGGTCACATGGGTGTTTTGGCTGCAGGTGAGAGATGTGTTGCCACAACCAATCGCAACTTCGTCGGCCGTATGGGACATGTTGACTCAGAGGTTTATCTAGCTAGTGCGCAAGTCGCGGCAGCCTCTGCTATCAAAGGTAAAATCAGCGATCCGAGGAAGAAAGGGTAAGGAGGAATGATCATGCACATGGAAGTAAAAGGTTCTGTACATAAGTACGGCAACAATGTAGATACAGATGTCATTATCCCGGCTCGTTACTTGAACATCGCCGACAAGAAAGAGCTGGCTGCTCACTGTATGGAGGATATAGATCCCACCTTTGTTAAAACTGTGAAACCTGGTGATATAATGGTTGGTGGTCAAAATTTCGGTTGTGGTTCTTCTCGTGAACACGCACCCATGGTGATTTTAGAGTCCGGCATTTCCTGTGTCATTGCAGGAAGTTTTGCACATATTTTTTATCGCAACTCAATAAACATTGGTCTTCCAATTTTAGAATGCCAAGAAGCTTGCGAAAAAATTGATGCGGGCGATAATGTTAAGATAGATTTTGACACCGGAATAATCACGAATTTAACTAAAGGCGAGAGCTATACTGCTGAACCGTTTCCAGAGTTTATCAAGGAAATCATACAAGCAGGAGGACTTCTGGCATCTATCAAGCTAAGACAAGGGAGGGATTCAGCGTGAACTACACAATTGCAGTAATTCCCGGAGATGGCATTGGTCCTGAGGTAATGGAGCAAGCCTTGCTCTGCTTAGATAAAGTCGGGGAGCGTTTTGGTCATTGCTTTCAGTATGAGGCTGCACTTGCAGGAGGCTGTGCAATTGACCAAGTTGGTGAGTGCTTGCCATCTGAGACAATAGCAACCTGTAAAGCATCTGATGCTGTGCTCTTAGGTGCTATTGGTGGATGGAAGTGGGATACACTCCCCGGCAATGAACGCCCCGAACAAGCATTACTCGGACTTCGGAAAGAACTCAACCTCTTTGCAAACCTGCGACCCGCTACATTATTCGAAGAGCTTGTCGACGCTTGTCCTCTCAGACCTGAGATCATTGGAGATGGAATTGATATTTTCGTCGTACGCGAGTTAACCGGAGGTATCTATTTTGGAGAAAAAGGGTATAAAGAAACTCCTCTTGGTCTTGCTGCCTACGATGTAGAACAGTATGCCGAAGAGGAAGTGCGC
>WQWL01000014.1 GCA_009785345.1 Oscillospiraceae bacterium | reverse complement strand
TGAAGCAAGCAAGGTGGGAATTAACGAAAGATTAGATGCAATGCAAATGCGAAGTAACTTCGACAAACTTAAATCAATATATGACGCAATACCGGAAGATATACGTCGTGAAGCTGCACAGTCACTTCGTGCAAAGCAAAAATCCCAATCAAGAAATTACCACGAAAGAGGAGGGAGATAATCTTAGAACCGTCCAATTACAACTTAATATCAATTCATTATCACGGAGGTCTATTCAGCAATGGCAAATAAAAAACACAATGAGTTCCTAATTCCAAATGAACCACTAGAACAACTTGCTCGGCGAATACTTCCAGAGATTCAGAAGTTTTTTGATTCGGATGAGGGCAAGCAAGAATTTGAGGAAAGGAAAAAAGAACAGGAGCAAAAAATTAAATAATAATATAACAATTCCGTCACGAAACGTGACGGTTTTATCAACAAAAGGGGGTCACGTTTCGTGACCCCCTTTTGTCGTTTGCGAGGTTAAAGTTTATGAACAAATATGATGACATCTCCGATGATTACGGGGTTCGTATTTGTTCCAGTTGGCGGAGATGGAGAGATTCGAACTCTCGCACGCTTTAACACGCCTACTCCCTTAGCAGGGGAGCCCCTTATAGCCACTTGGGTACATCTCCACATGATACTTCGTTTCAAAACATAGATTAATTATACTTAATCTATTTTCGGAACGAAGTAATTGTAGCGTTTTTTTTTATGAAAGTCAATAGTATGATCTCTTTTATAGTGAAATATTTTATGTATCCAATGAAATATTGTCAATTCCGTTAAGCTCAAACTCTGCAATATACTCATCTATGCGGTTTGTTAGCTCGTTAAAATTCTCAGGGCTTATTGGTTCAAAATCCATATCACGTCTAGCTAGTTCTTCAGCCAAAATCTCAAAAAACATAGAATCCTCATAGTCAGCAATTGCCTCATGAATTCCACCTTGCTCAAAAGCTGCGGAGGGACGAGGCACACCATCGACAAGCTCTGTTAAAGAATCCATTCCATGCTCCGGACATTGAGAGAATAAAAGACTCTCTACATTGTCATATTCAGTAAATCTATCTGTACCACGTGTTGAGTTTAGAACCCAATTTCCTACATAAGCCATATCAAGAAGACGTCTAAACTCCATTTCTGTCAACTTAATTTTCATCACAATGCACCTCCGTGGAAGAAAACTTGCGCTAATGCATTTCTTTTAAAATTCATGTATATTATACCAGATTTCTTACAAAATTACTACTTCAATTTTGAATCAATTTACTATCAATTTATTTTGAATCATAAGCAAAATTGCCAGTCCCATGTTAGCCGTAATCAAGCGGTATGTCGCGGATTTTTCGCGTATGTAACTACGTTGATATTTCAATGTGGCGCTTCGCACCAGTGGCTCTCGCCACTCATTCGCCTATCGGCGAACGCATCTCATATTAGGGTGATGAGACCCGTTCTAGCGAAAAATTTGCGACATATTGCTTGATGGAGGCGGATGGTATGCGTGGTCTGACTTGTAACTAAGCAAAAACCACTAGTTATCAGCAAAATATGCCGCAGCAATTTGAGCAGCAAGGCGGGCATTGTTTTGTACTAAATGAATGTTTGCAGTTAAACTATGCCCTTTTGTTATCTCCTTAATACTACTTAGTAAGAACGGAGTTATTTCTTTCCCATTAATTCCCGACATTGATGCATTTAGTAAAGCTGTACTAATAGCAGAATCGATTTCATCCTTTTGCATCGCGTATTCTTCTGGAATAGGGTTTCCAATAATAGCACCGCCAGATAAACCAAGCTCCCATTTAGCACGCATCATTTCAGCAACTTCATTAGGAGAATCAAGACGCAATGCAGCATTGAATCCACTATCTCGTGTGTAGAATGCCGGAAATTGGTCCTGCCCATATGCTACGACAGGCACACCGAGAGTTTCGAGATATTCAAGTGTACGCCCTATGTCCAGTATACTTTTTACACCTGCTGAGATTACACAAACATCGGTAATGCTCAGTTCCGTAAGGTCGGCAGATATATCCATCGAATCTTCTGCACCTCTATGCACACCACCCACACCCCCGGTTGCAAAAAAGCGTATTCCGACAAGGGATGCCATTATCATTGTTGCCGAAACCGTCGCTGCTCCACTCTTTCCTGTCGAAATAACATAAGGAAGGTCGCGACGGGAACATTTTATTATATCATTTGAAGTTGCAAAATATTCCAGTTGTTCATCGGAAAGACCAATTTTAATGCGCCCGTTAATTACCGCAACTGTTGCAGGAGTCGCGCCGTTTTCACGAATAATCATCTCGCAATCCTTTGCACACTCCAAATTTTGCGGATAGGGCATCCCATGAGATATTATTGTAGATTCTAATGCAACCACAGGAGCATTAGAATCCAATGCTGCTTTTACTTCAGGCAAAACATCTATATACTTATTCATTTGCACAATCATTCCTTGTCTAATTCTTACTTCGCAAATGCTCTGCGGCAAACTTTACACCAGCTTGAGCTTGTGCAAGTAATGATTCATTAATATTCATTGCAATACCTGCAGCAAATGCATCACCGGCACCTGTCACATCTCGTACAGCCATCGGAATAGCAGGCACAATTATATCATCATGATTATCTGCAGCACACACACCAGCCATGCCCAATGTAATAAAAACACGTTTCACACCTTGACTCACAATTTGGCGACATGCTTGCTTTACCCGCTCTTTAGTGTCAAGCTTTATTCCTGTCATATGTTCTGCTTCAACTCGATTAAGCTTTAACATATCGATTTTGTCAACAAGTGACTTTATTCGTGGCACTTTAGCTGCAGAAACCACATCCACCATAATGGGACGTCCATCACGCAACTCGATTAATAGATTTAGTATTTTCTCAGATAAATTCAAATCAACTATAAGGAGATCAGAACTTATGATTAGCTCCTTATGCTTCATTATTTCCGCTGTTCTAATTGACTCCTGAATAGATGTAGAGTTAAATGCCGCAAACAGTTCACCATTTTCCTCAAGTGCAGCCACATAAACACCTGTATTTGCATTCTTTTTTATTATCCAAGCGTCTGTATTTATACCAAGAGTTTTACAACTTTCTTGTAGCATTTTCCCAAACGGATCATTACCAACTGCAGTTACTAAATGCACCATCGCATTGTTTCGTGCAAGCATTGCCGCAATATTACGTGCAACACCACCCGCTTTTAAACTTATCTCAGCCGGATTTGAATCCTCGCGAATTATTTGTTCCTTGCTCTTTGCCTTTATATCAATGTTAGCCGCTCCAATAACGGTAACTCGCATAATAATGACCACTCCTTCTATTGTGAACTAATCGCTTATTGCAGCTCATAATGGACAATTATATCGCTAATGACTCACTTGAAGCAAGCTACTCTCCTCTTGCTTTTCTGCATTACCGGCGGACGCTTGTTTCATACTTAAAGCAATGCGCTTTCTTTCTACATCTACCTCAAGAACTATAACATTAACGATATCGCCGACTTTGACTACTTCTGATGGGTGTCTTATAAAACGATTTGCTATTTCTGAAATATGCACCAGACCATCTTGATGCACACCAATATCTACAAATGCACCAAAATCAATAACGTTTCTCACAGTACCCGTTAACGTCATACCGGGTACAAGATCTTTCATATCGAGAACGTCTGTGCGCAATTGGGGAGGTGGTAGCTCATCACGGGGATCACGACCCGGTTTTTGGAGAGATGCCACTACGTCCTTTAGAGTAAGTACACCTAAGTTACAAGCTTCTGCAACACTTTCCTCGCCTCGCTCTTCAACAAGCTCATTAAGCGGTGGCATTTTGCCAACATCCTTTAGTGATAAACCAAATGTCGATAATAACTCTTTCGCAGCCTTATATGATTCTGGATGCACGGATGTATTATCCAAAACATTTTTTCCATCCGGAATACGTAGAAATCCTGCACATTGTTCATATGCCTTTGGACCAAGCTTCGGCACTTTTAGCAGCGTTTTTCTATCTGGAAACGCTCCATTTTCCTCGCGATATGTCACAACATTTTTAGCAATCGCTGGACCCAGTCCTGCAACTCTTTCAAGCAGTGGAGCAGATGCAACATTTAGGTCAACTCCAACGTTGTTAACACAGTCTTCAACGACGCCATCCAGGGTATTACTCAATTGAGCCGGTGGCATATCATGTTGATATTGACCAACACCAATGGATTTCGGATCAACCTTAACTAGCTCTGCAAGTGGGTCTTGTAAACGCCTGGCAATTGACACTGCAGAACGAATTGACACATCAAATTGTGGGAATTCATCAGCCGCAATTTTTGATGCAGAGTAAACAGATGCCCCTGCTTCATTAACAACCATGTATGAAACACCCGGTGTGCCCTTTATAAGTTCTGCAATAAAAATCTCTGTTTCCTTTGATGCAGTGCCATTTCCTATTGCAATAACTGTGACTTTATGTGTTTTTATAAGTCTTGTTAGAGTAGCTGTAGCTTCAGCAATTTTTGATTCTGGAGGCGTTGGATATACAACTACTGTATCGAGTACAAGACCTGTTGCATCAATAACTGCACATTTGCACCCGGTACGATACGCCGGGTCAACGGCAAGAATATTTTGTCCACGCACCGGAGGTTGCATCAATAACTGTTTGAGGTTTATTGCAAACATTTTTATAGCCTGAGTCTGAGCGCCTTCGGAAAGAGTCGAACGCATTTCACGCTCCATTGACGGATACAACAGCCTGCTCCAACTATCGTCAATAGCGCGTTGAATATACTCCATTGCATTCGAATCATGTTCTTCCAGAAACTCTTGATCCATAATATTTAGTACAGCATCATCCGGCACTCTTAGCGTCACCTTTAGTGCACCCTCTTTCTCACCACGGTTGATAGCAAGAACACGATGAGGTTGAATTTTGTGTAACGGTTCTTCATATTCATAATATTGCTGATAAACCGGATTACCCTCTCCGACTTTTTCCGTTTTAATAATCGCTTCACGGTGTAGTAATGGACGCAACTTTGTCCGAAGTGCCGCATCATCTGAAAAATCTTCTGCAAGGATATCACATGCGCCTTTTATGCAGCTTTCTGCATCTTCTATGCCTTTTTCTTCATCTATAAATTCAGCAGCTTTATCAAGTGGCAACCCTGCATCAAGGCTTTGGGATAACAACCACTCTGCAAGGGGTTCAAGACCCTGTTCACGAGCCACAGTAGCTCTGGTACGACGTTTTTGTTTATATGGGCGATAAATATCTTCGACCGCAGCAAGCGTTTGTGCAGCATCTATTGCAGCTATAAGTTCATCAGTTAGCTTGCCTTGAGCCTCTATAGACTCTCGAACCTCTTGCTTTCGTTTATCAAGATTTCGTAAATACTGCAATCTGTCAGCCAATTCACGAAGTTTTTGGTCATCCATCGCACCATGTAATTCTTTACGATACCTTGCAATGAAGGGAATAGTGTTCCCCTCATCAATAAGATTGATCACATTTGTAACATGATCAACCCTACAATTAAATTCATTTGCTAATATGTTTTCATACACGAGCATTTATATGTTTCCCCCATTTACTTTTATGTGTTTCATGATTGTACCATGTTTAGGGGTTAGGGTCTAGGGGTTAGGGGTTAGTTATTTTTCTTATGTTTATTGTAAATTATCTGAACCCCAGCCTCTAACAATGCTGTCAACTTAAGCTGCCTCGTCATTGCGGACTTGATCGAGGTCGCTGACAAAGTGCATATTTTTACCTATCGTCATTGCGGCCTCCGAGCCGCAATCTGATAGAATCAAGCTTTGTAATAGATCCCGGGTCAAGCCCGGGATGACGGATGAATTAGTTTTCGTTAAGTTGACAGCATTGCAGCCCCTAAATCCTAATCCTCCGCCCAATTTAAGCTACGACCGACTGCTTTGTCCCAACCCTTAAGTAACGACAATCTTTTTTCGCTATCCATTTGCGGTTTAAATACAGTTTCTGTTCGCCACTTTGATTTCAACTCTTCAAGATCTTTCCATACACCGACAGCCAAGCCTGCTAAATAAGCCACACCAAGTGCTGTGGACTCACTTATCAGCGGACGAAATACCGGCATATGTGAAACATCTGCTTGAAATTGCATAAGCAAACCGTTGATAGACGCACCACCGTCCACTCGTAATTCAGTCAGTTCAATGCCAGTATCACTTTCCATCGCCCGAATCATATCATAACTCTGGTATGCAATAGACTCCAAAGCTGCACGCGTAATATGCTCACATGTTGTCCCTCTTGTTATGCCAACAATACACCCCCGAGCGTACATATCCCAATAGGGCGAGCCTAGCCCTGTAAAAGCAGGCACTAGATATACACCGCCAGTATTTTCTACCTTTGAGGCATGATACTCAACATCGCGACTCTCGGGGAAAAAGCGCAATCCATCTCTCAGCCATTGAACCACTGCACCTGCAGAGAACACGCTACCTTCAAGTACATATGATGGCTTATCATCGATAGACGCAGCTATTGTTGTAATCAAACCATTTTTGCTTTTGTATGCCTGCTCTCCTGTATTCATCAGCAGAAAGCAGCCAGTACCATAGGTATTCTTAACTTCGCCCTTGCTAAAACAACATTGTCCGAAAAGAGCTGCATGTTGGTCACCGGCAATACCTGCGATGGGTATATTTATACCTTGCACACCTGCATATCCGAATATATCGCTGGACTTACGCACCTCCGGCAACATTCCACGCGGTATATTAAGCGCATTAAGCAGCTCATCATCCCAGTCAAGCTCATGAATGTTAAAAATCATAGTTCGAGATGCATTTGTGTAATCAGTAATATGCGATTTACCATCAGTCATTTTCCATAGAAGCCAGGTATCTACTGTACCGAACAACAGCTCACCACGCTCTGCACTCTCACGAGCACCATCTACATTGTCCAAAATCCACGCAATTTTAGAACCTGAGAAATACGCATCAGGAATCAAGCCTGTCTTCTCTTGTATTGCTTCCCCCAAGCCATCTGATAGAAGTCTCTGAACAATATCAGCCGTCCTGCGACATTGCCAAACAATTGCGTTATACACAGGCTTCCCTGTAGACTTTTCCCACACGATCGTAGTTTCACGCTGATTAGTTATCCCAATCGCTGCAATATCATTGACACTCACACCACTTTGAGCAACCGCTTCCATCATAACTGACATTTGCGATGAATAAATCTCCATAGGGTCATGCTCAACCCAACCTTCATGAGGATAAAACTGAGTAAACTCCTTCTGCGCGATTGTAACAATGTTCTGCTTATCATCAAATAAAACAGCACGGGAACTGGTTGTACCATTATCGAGAGAAAGTAAATACTTAGGCATAATCAAAATCCTTTCAACGGTATCATTATATGTTTTCTTCTAAGAATGCAATCAAGTCATCACAGTATTCTTCTTGGCTTACATCATTATGGATCGCATGATTTGACTTATACATTTTTACTGTAACAATATCTCCTGCTTTATCTGCAAAACGATGCATAGCATCATTACTTAAAACCAGCTCATTATCAGCAATTGCTAAAAATGTCTTGATCGACAACTTCTCTGCATTACTAAGAGCATATGCGCAACTATCAGTCATCCCACAAATCAACCGTACCGACATAACGCCGTGGTAGTACATGTCGCTTGTATATGCTTTCTGTTTTTCATCTTCACTACAAATAGAATCAACGTTGAATTTAATTTTTTGCACAAGATTCGGACAAAAAACATTTAGCACCCTTAACCCGCACAACATAGCAGGACTAAGCGGTTTGTATAACTCCAACCAAGGAGATTCCAAAACTGCACAGGAAAATAAGGATAGCTGCTTCGATGGCAAGCGTAACAATGCATTTGCAGCAATATTTCCACCCATACTATGCCCATACATCACCAGTGGAACTCCCTTGGCTTGTTCATTCAAATAATCAATAATTGACGAAATATCATCAACGAAACTCTGGTAGTTCTTTATAATACCTTGCCACTTTTCAAGACTAACTCCTTCCGGAGGCTTACCGTGACCACGCTGATCATGAGCTATACTGGCATATCCACTCTGCCACAACCGCTCCATAAACTCTTTATACGAACTTGCATGCTCACCAAAGCCATGACATATAACCACTATGCCCTTTTTGTCGCTGCTATCAATACCTAATGAAATAGCAGAGATATTTGCTCCGTCTTTAGCTTTCAGTTTTACATCTTGAAAATTATGCATCTGTACCCCCTATTGTGATTGATATTTTCGTAATGCATAACACATATTATATCGCTTTGCTCTAATGTTCACTCGTTCGGTCATGGACAAATAAATTTGTCCGCGACTCTCACTTCGCTCCATTATACAATATACTTGCTCATGGGTAAAGAAAGTTCTTCATAATAATGACCATGCCTTTCGTTAATCTTTTGGCACAAAACGACCATGAAAAGGATGGTCATTCCGTGCATCAATTGCGATTCCACAGATCGCAATTGGCACATTCTCTCGTTAGTTTGAAATCTTTCAAACTAACAATCACTAAAATCATAATCTGTGATTAATTTTGGGCTGTTCTTCATCTTGACCAAATGCGCATTTTGCAATATAATAATACCCAGAAAAATATACTAAATTTTGCAAAAGAGAACGGAAGTGAATTGATGAATGACAATAACGTTTTCACCAATGAAAAATGCGTAGGCTGTAGCCTATGTATATTGAAATGTCCATGCGACGAAGCAAATGTTGCATACAAAAAAGACGATCAATACAAAGTTTACGTAGACGATAATAAATGCATTGCATGTGGTGAATGCCTCCGAGTTTGTAAGCATGAAGCACGTGATTATACTGATGATACCGAGCGATTTTTTGGCGACCTCAAAGCAGGACATAAGATATCGCTAATAGTCGCTCCTGCCCTACGTAGCAATGTAGCTGAATGGCCACAATTACTGGGCTATTTGAAATCACTCGGTTTAAATGCAATCTATGACACCTCGTTTGGAGCCGATATTTGCACATGGGCGTACTTGCGCTACATCGAAACTCATGATATAACGAGCATGATTGCTCAACCCTGCCCTGCAATCGTAAACTATATCGAGTATTATATTCCGGAACACCTAAGCCGACTCGCACCAATACACAGCCCCGCAATGTGTATTGCCATATACATGAGTAAATATAAAAATATTGAAGGCTCTTATGCGTTTCTTTCTCCATGTATTGCAAAGAGCGATGAATTTAACTGTCCGAACACGGAGGGCTTGGTCGGGTACAATATTACATTTAAGAAATTAATGGAATATTTAGATGAAAATAATATTGATTTTAGAACATGTGAACCTGCAGAATATGACAATGAAACTCACGGCTTTGGCTCGATTTTCTCTTCTCCCGGTGGTTTAAAAGCAAATGTAGAACAATATATACAAGGTGAGTGGATTTATCAGGTTGAAGGTCAACCAGATGCAGCTCAATTCTTACAAGAGTACGCAAGTGAAAGAGGCGATGCTCCTTTCCTTGTTGATATCTTGAATTGCCAACACGGCTGTAATGCCGGACCTGGAGCATGTAGAAGTGAACATGAGCGATATATTGTAGACAAAGCAATGCATAAGGTGAAAACAGATACTTTGGAAAGCAAGGTCGATCATAACATTCAACCTGGTCCGGATTTTAAACAATTTGATAGAGATTTGGACTTAGCAGATTTCAAACGCTGCTACTCTCCCAGAAAAATAACACCAATGTTTGTTGATCGCTCTGAACTTGAACAAGCATTTTTAGCTATGCATAAACCTACAAGTGATTTACGTACACATGATTGTCGTAGATGTGGCTTTAACACCTGCCAGGAAATGGCTACAGCTATTGCCAAAGGGATTAATCACGAGGAAAATTGCATTGATTACTACAGAGGCATTTTGAAGCAGCAAAAAGAGTCAGGAGGTGTGTAATGGAAAACATGCAAATGATAGATGCATTAATAATCGGATGTGGAGTTGTCGGAACCGCTGCAGCATATGAACTTTCACGTTATAATTTGTCTGTTGTAGCCGTTGATCGACTCAATGACATTGCCGGAGAAACCACACGTGCAAATAGTGGAATAGTTCACGCCGGATTTGACCCTGTCCCCGGATCGGTAATATCAAAATTAAATGTTCGCGGAAATGAGCTGCTTAACAAACTATGCCCGAAGCTTGATGTACCATATATTCAAAACGGCTCACTTGTTCTCGGATTTGATGATACTGACAAAAACACACTAAAGGAACTCTATCATCGTGGTATCGAATATAATGTCCCGGGGATCGACCTGATTTCTGCAGATAAAGCAAGGGAACTTGAACCAAATCTCTCCGACGAAGTCGTCGGTGCACTTTATGCCCCTAGCGGCGGAATCATCGGACCATGGGAATTGGCTGTTGCTCTCGGTGAAACCGCAATAAAAAACGGCGTAAAATTCTCACTCAATACCGAAGTCGTTGGAATAAATCGAACTGAAAACGGTTACATAGTTAAAACCACAAAAGGTGATTTTGAAACTCGTACTGTTGTCAACGCTGCAGGCTTACATTCTGATGTAGTTCACGGATTTGTGAAAGAGCCGGACTTCAAAATACTGCCCAAAAGAGGACAGTATTATTTGCTAGATAAGTCAGCGGGAGAAATAGTTTCACACACAATATTCCAATGTCCGAACAAACTCGGCAAAGGCGTACTTGTCACTCCCACCACACACGGCAATCTACTCATAGGTCCAAGTAGCGAAGATGTTGATTGCTGTGAAAATACCGATACTGACGCTGAAACATTACGCTTTGTCGTAGACAAGGCTAGACATTCGGTGCCTAATATAAATATGCGTGAATGCATACGTAACTTCTCGGGAGTTCGTGCAGCTGCCGATACAGATGACTTTATTATACGTGAAGCTGACAAGCATTTTTATGATCTTGCAGGAATTAAGTCACCCGGACTTACAGCTGCGCCTGCAATAGCTGAAGAACTTATATCCATGATGGATGCTTCTGGTATAGAACTAACACCAAAAGATGTCTTCATTGATGAGCGCCGTACGATTCGATTCAAGAATCTAAGTAATGAAGAACGTGCAGAATTAATTAAGAAGAACCCTGCATACGGTCGCATTGTTTGTAGATGTGAAAGTGTTACCGAAGGCGAAATTTTAGATGCTTTTAACTCTCCCCTACCGCCCACAACACTTGATGCCGTCAAGAGAAGATGTTATCCCGGAATGGGACGATGCCAATCCGGATTTTGCGCTCCAAAAACAATCGCACTAATCGCAAAAAGATTCAACATTGACCCACTTGACGTGGAAAAAGACCGGCACGGCTCGTTTATTCTCACCGGAGAGAAAGGAAGAGACCTATGATTTATGATGTAATTGTAATTGGTGGTGGTCCTGCCGGACTATATGCCGCTGCTGCTGCATGTGGTAATGGAGCAAAAAATGTTCTCGTTCTCGAACGTGATGGTGAAACCGGTGGTATATTGCAACAATGTATCCACAGCGGTTTCGGTCTACATATGTTCAGGGCAGAACTTACAGGTCCCGAATATGCTGAGCGCGCTTTGGAAATGCTTACAAATACGGGCATAGAAATAAAAACTAATACAATGGTTCTCTCTATATCCGAGGACAGAACCGTTACCGCAATCAATGATCATGACGGATTTATGGAGCTCAAAGCAAATGCTATAGTCCTATGTACAGGCTGTAGAGAGCGTACAGGTGGCGCTATTGGTCTTGCCGGAAGTCGTCCTGCCGGAGTTTTCACTGCAGGTGCTGCTCAAAGACTTATCAATATCGATGGATATATGGTAGGACGCCGTGTTTGTATACTTGGCTCGGGTGATATCGGATTAATTATGGCTAGACGCATGGCTCTTGAGGGTGCAAAGGTTGAAGCTGTATTCGAGCTTATGCCTTACTCAGGAGGATTAAGGCGTAACATTGCACAATGTCTTGACGATTTTGGAATACCTCTCTTCCTATCTCATACTGTTACTGCTGTGGAAGGACGAGAAAGGGTTGAAGGTGTGTGGGTTTCCCAAGTTGATTCTGACCTAAAACCTATTCCTGGCACAGAAAAACTTTGGGAGTGCGATACATTGCTCCTATCTGTTGGGCTCATACCTGAAAATGAACTTCCACAAGCAGCGGGAATTGAAATGGATACGCGAATGGGTGGACTTATTGTTTATGAGAACCGTGAGACAAGCATCCCCGGAATCTTTGCGGCCGGTAATGCTGTTCATGTTCATGATCTTGCCGACTTTGCATCAGCTGAAGCCTCGATTGCCGGACAAGCTGCTGCTGTCTTTAATACAGATAAAGGCGATAGCAATCTAAAAACCGTCAACATAGTAGCTGGAGACGGTGTTTCCTATACTGTTCCACAAAAAATACGCCCCGATAACATTGAAGGCGCAATCCATGTGCATGGCATTCACTTTGATGCAAAATGTGACATATTTTTCCGTATTCGTTCAAACTATGAGGATGCTGTTATAGAAGTGCACTCAGAAAGCGAAGTGCTCGAAATCAAACGCGGTCATATGACTCCGGGAGAAATGGCGCGCATATCGTTGTCCAAGGAGTTCATAAAAAATTCCGATAATATAACAATAAAGGTCGTGAATAAATGTTAGAATTTACATGTGTTGTTTGTCCTTGGGGATGCTCATTAATAGTTGAAAGCGAAAATATCAGTGGTTATTCTTGTTCGCGCGGACTTGCATATGCAAAAAATGAACAAACCGACCCAAGACGAGATATATCCGGAACTGTCCGTGTAACAGGTGCCGCACACCCTGTCATACCTGTGAAAACCAGCTCCCCTATCCCAAAAGATTTATTGCTTGATGCAGCTGAATTACTGCGCAAAACATCTATATCTGCTCCAATTAAGACGGGAGATGTTATTATTGCAAATATGTTAGGAACAGGCATTGATTTCATAGCTGCACGCTCAATTGAAGCTGTGTAAGTAATTAAAAAATGGTAACGTCAAATAGCCTGTGAAAAACTAACGTCATTCTGCGGGTCGTCGCAGAATCTAGTAAGTACAGAGTTCTTGGATTCTGCGACGACCCGCAGAATGACGAAATATTATATGGAGGAAATTGTCATGAGACCTGCAGCAATACTATTTATTATTCTAGGCGTAATCATCTTCATTTCATTGTTCGGATTAATCTTCAGCATAATCGGGGCTATTACTAGCTTGATATTAAGGTTTATATTTGGTCCACTTGGTCTCATTGCATTGATTATCTTGGTCATCTATCTGCTAAAAAACGGCTCACCGTTCCGCAAGTAATTACGCAATTTAATTCACACGCCAACGATTTCCACAGTTTTGACAAATGGCCTCTGTATGTGTTCTGGATTTCACTTTGCTATTTGTCAATAACGGAATTATTAAGATGAGTCCAAATGTACAAATTGCGAGAAGAATCCAAAAGAACCAGCCAATACAACCTCTACGTTTTGTTTTCACTTCCGTTATAGCTTGAAATGTTATATTATTACTTCCACATCTGGAACAAACCATAGTGTCCTCCCCTTTCAAAACAACTGAATTAATGCTATCCAAACTATTATATCACGAAAGATGTAAAAGGAAAAATTAACGCATGATTATCAATGCAAAACTGTGCTATATTGATTTCAAAAAGTTAATAACACGTATCCAAACGCCAAGCAAATCAAAAGGATCTCTTGCTAACTTTTTTGCAAAAACAATAAAAGTTGCAATTAGTCCTTTTGTTGTACGAAAAATGATTCATTCACCATCAATATTAAAACGCCTCGTATTCTCTGTTGCTGAAGAATATGGAATTGCGATATCTAAATTGACTGTAGATTCCAAGGTGTTTTTTAAACCAGATACTAAGCATAGCGATTTCATAAAAGTATCAATCTTAGTAGATAATATCGATTACGTAACAGTTTCGAAATTCATAACTGAAACGCTTGATTCAACAAATGAAGTAAGTCACAATACAACATTAACTGAAGTGCTACGAATCATTAAACCGTTCATAGGCGAAACAATGGCAACCATCCCTCCTTCCGCAATCTCTGAGCTTTTTGACTTACTCGCCAAAGAAAAAATTGTTGAACTAGCACGAAACTACGGCATTGCAGTTTCTAATATTACACTAACACCGATTGTTCCATAGTGTCTGATTGTCAATTGATGTAAAATTGAAGCAATTTCTATTGACAATATGATTAGACTACTGTAAAATACAAACTCACGACTAGGACACTTAGCTCAGCTGGTAGAGCTTCCGCTTGACGTGCGGAAGGTCAGCGGTTCAAGTCCGTTAGTGTCCACCACCTTCACCCCCTTGCAATCACTAAGATTGTAAGGGGTTAGTTTTGTGTATATAGTTCGAAAACATAGAGTCCTGTCCTCATACTCCTGTGAAATAGAATAGAATAATTTCGTGTGTCGCGCTGGTGACACTGGTGACGTGGATGACTAATCCCCGTTTAAAAGTGTATTAGTATCAATTTGTCCTCGAAAGTTTTTAGACATGCTTGTGGCAGCAATTTGTCAATGCATTTGCTACTTGCCGATATGCAGGTTTTTTCTTACCAATAAATTTCCAACTTGGTGGGAACTTTTAAAGTACTTGTTCTCCTTCGCTTGTAGCAGTTGCAATATCTTCCGGCGTGTGACTATCAGCGACGCGAATATCGTTGCAATGACATAGCTTCCCGTCTAAAAACGAACTTGAATATTAATTATTACTCAACCAGCATTTTCACAATAGCGTGATAGATTTTTTCAGCATCTTTACGAAAACTCTTTTCTAAAGTAGTTGCCTGCCTCTCATTTACAGCGAAAAGCTCCATTGACATTATATCACCAATGCCGTCCGACAACGAGAACTTCACCTTGTAACCACCATCATCGATAGCATCTTTTTCAGTAACAATCATAGCATCTCGATTGATGCTTGCACGCGCCATTGTTGTTGCGGCCTCGGCTCTTGTTTTGACTGAATACGGTAAGTTTTTCTCTAGTATCTCACCATTTCGATCGCCTTTTGGAGTCAAAGAGTATATCTCGTTTTCTAGCGACAAATGGTTTGTTTCTACAAGATTCGACAAGCACTCGATAACATCAAAATAGCTTATTCCATCATCACATAAAGCTAAGTTTGTCAAAACCTCAAGAGAAACTGGCTTAGACAATCGACGCATAATGAATAATATCAGTACTTTAACTTCAATTTGTTCATGAATAAAACCAAAATTATCCGGCATTACAATCACCACACCTCTCTGTAGTCTATGTGTTTACTTTCACAACTAACTCTACTCTTTTATACAAAAGTATATCATATGATAGTTGCATAGTACACTGTTTTTTGATATAATGGTGGCTTGGAATATTAATCGATAAAACGGAGCGTGGAATTAACAAATGAGTAGCCGTAGAAGACCATCAAGAAAAAAGAAAAGCACACTTGGAAGAAACATTGTGATAATACTTGTATTGTTAACACTTGTTGTAGTATTTGCGATAAGCGCATGTGGCGATACTAATTCTAATGAAGACACAGAACAGCCTTCCGAAATTCAGACACCAGAAGAAACACCAGAGCCTACTCCGGAACCTACACCTACACCTGAACCGGAAGAAACACCAGAGCCTACCCCCGTACCGGATGGTGCTCACATAAATCCACTGACCGGACTGCCGGTTGACGAAGACATTTCAATGAATAGACCGATTGCAGTAATGATGAGTAACATTCAAGTTGCACTACCAATGAATGGTATCACACAAGCTGATATAGTTTACGAAATCCCTGTAGAAGGCGGCATTACTCGAATGATGGCTTTTTTCCAAGAATATTCAGACCTTCCAACTATTGGTTCTATACGTAGCGTGCGACACACCAACGTCGATATTGCAGGAGTCCATGATGCTATGATTTTAACATCAGGTGGAAGTCCACTTGCACTTTCCTTGATTAACTCTCGAGGTGTCACCTATCTACCTGAGGGCGGACGTTTCAATTCAATTTATTTCAGAAATAATAGCAGAATCAGTGGACGCACTCTTGCCGGCGAACATTCGGTTACTACTAATGGTGAACTTTTGTCAAGCCATATTCCGACCTTCGATATTAGAACTACTCATGAGGATGATTTTAGTCAACCGCTTAACTTCACAGACAACGCAACCCCTGTAGGCGGATCGACTGCAAACGAAATTATAGTCAGATTTGGCGGCAAATCTTCAACATTTAACTTCAACGCAGATAGAAATGCTTATTATATGAGTCAATTTGGCAATCCCTTTGTTGACGCCAATAATAGCGAACAAGTCTCATTTACAAATATTATTGTCATAAAAACTTCAGTCACTGCTTTACAGGGACCACATGGCGGGTCAGGCAGACGCGATATTGAAGTAGTAGGGACTGGTCAAGGATTCTTTGCACATGGCGGTCAATTTATTCCGATCACTTGGTCAAGAGCTGATGAGTTTTCGCCGTTTGTCTACACTCTCAGCAACGGCTCAGAACTTGAAGTTGGTCGTGGCAATACATATATCGCAATAGCTCCTCTAAGTGAAACTATTGATTTTAACTAAATAAAGAAACCGGAGATTACTAATGAACTTCCTCAAATCCCTAGTACAGCCTGTAATAAAGGATAATCCGTTCAATAAAGGTGTTGTTGTGCTTCTTGTCTTATCAGTTTTAGCCGCACTGCTGGCAACAAGCTCACTAGATAATATGACTGGATTTGCAGTAGCTCCCGAAGAACATATCGAACATGACTATCCTGAATATCCTGATCAAGATTCACTCGAAGCCCCTGAATTTGAAGAGCCGAGATTTGAAGAGCCCGGAAATCCATATTTATTAGTTCCCGACACCGGGATCATGACATATAATCCTCTTACCGGGCTTCCAATGGATGAAGCAAGAGCCCAAAATAGACCGTTAGCTATTGTACTTGCTAACTGTGTAGATTCTATACCGATGAATGGTGTGTCTCAAGCTGATGTCATTTATGAGCTCCTCGTAGAGGGCGGAATAACTCGAATGCTCGCGTTGTATCAAGATTTCTCTGATGTTCAAATGGTCGGGAGCATTCGTAGTGCAAGACATTATACAGTTGAGTTCGCTCGCAGTCATGATGCAATTTTGATTCATGCCGGTGGTAGTCAACCGTACGCATACCGAACCATTTCTGAGTTAGGTGTTCCCAATCTAGACGAAGTTGGCGGTAATCGCAGAGAGATATTTTTTAGAGATCGCGGAAGAATTGGTGGTCGAAGAATTGATACATTGCACGCAGTTGTCACAACTAACGCAAGAGTTGCACAATTTTTACCACAATATGATTTTGATTTAGACCACACACTTGGCTTTGAACAGGGTTGGATTTTTGCTGATGATGCTACTCCAACAGGAGGTTCTGCAGCAACTAACGCTGTCGTAACCTTCCCAGGTGGCAAAACATCAATATTTACCTTTGATACAAATGAAAATGTTTATCGCATGAGTCAATTTAGAAGAGATTTTGTAGATGCAAATGACGGCTCACGCCCCGGATTTACAAATGTAATTGTCATGAGAACTTCCATAACATCACTACCTGGAGATAGAGCAGGACGACAAGATGTTGTAACTGTAGGCGAAGGTGAGGGCTATTTCATACACGGCGGAAGATCTGTTCCCATCAACTGGTCAAGAGCCGACAGAGAATCACCTCTTGTATTCACAAACTTAGACGGCTCACCTCTTGAGCTAGGCAGAGGAAGCACGTACATCGGTGTTACATCCACACGAGCCGATGTAACTATTCGATAGATTTGAGATTATATAATATACTGCCTGTTGCACATATTATTAAGCAACAGGCAGTATTATATATTTATGAGACAATTTATGCCCAACCGCGAAGCTTTACTGCATCCGCAACTCTGTTTATTGCAATAATATATGCAGCATCACGCATATAAACATTTCTTTCTTGAGCTAGTTCGTAAACGCCACGGAACGCTTTTGTCATTGCATACTCGAGTTTTTCTAAAACTTCTTCCTTACCCCAATAGTAATTCATATTGTTTTGAACTTGTTCGAAATAACTGCAAGTAACGCCACCTGCATTTGCAAGGAAATCGGGCAGCATTATTATGCCGCGTTCTTTAATCAGCACATCGCAGTCAGGAGTTGTCGGACCATTTGCGCCTTCAACAATAATTTTCACCTTACTTGATATATTTGGAAATACGTCAGGTGTAATTTGGTTTTCTAAAGCACATGGCATGAGAATATCAACATCTTGACTTAGCCATGCATCTCCGGGAAGCACTTCATACCCAAGTGCAAATGCTTTATCTTTATCGATGCTTCCATATTGGTCTTTAATGCTTACAAGTTGTGGAATATCACATCCATCTGACTTTTTAAATGTATATGCTGTTTTGTCTGCTTGATTCCAGCAAGATACAGCAATAACCTTACCACCAAGTTCTGTATACATGCGTGCAGCGTACTCTGCCACATTACCGAAGCCCTGTAAGCTTGCAGTAGTCGATGCAGCCGGTGTTTCCAAAATACGAAGTAAATCCTTCAATACATATATACAACCATAACCTGTGGCTTCTGTGCGTCCGAGTGACCCACCCATGCCAACCGGCTTGCCTGTTATAACGCCGGGATAATGCGCACCGGTTATAGTTTCATATTCATCCATCATCCATAGCATACATTGCGGATTTGAACCAACATCCGGAGCCGGAATATCCATTTCATGTCCAATTTGATTCCATATTTGGCGGATATAACCGCGACAAAGTTTCTCAAGTTCTGTTTTTGAAAGTGATGGGGGATCACAAATGATTCCTCCCTTTCCTCCACCTAGAGGAATATCTACAGTTGCACATTTCCATGTCATCCACATCGCCAAAGCACGTACTGTGTCGGCATTTTCGTGAGGATGAAATCTAATTCCACCTTTGGCAGGACCTCTCGCTGTATTGTGCTTCATACGAAATGCATTAAACGTTTTTGTAGAACCATCATCCATTTTTACAGGAATTGTAAAATGTAATTCCTTCATCGGCTGGCGTAAAAACTCACTCATTCCACTATCTAGATTGAGAAGTTTTGCTACACCATCGAATTGAGTCTGCGCGTTATGATACGGATTGTAAGTTGTTGACATATATCACTCCACCTTTCTTAATATTATGGGTTAGGGTCTAGGGACCATACTAACCCCTATACCCTAACCCCTAAACCCTAATATTTACTTTGCAGCGCCATCGCAACCAAGAACATGCTTAATTTTGTGTTTAACAAGATCCCTAATGTTATCGCGACCAGGACCTAAGTATTGACGTGGGTCAAAGTGCTCAGGATATTTCGCAAAATGCTCTCTGATTCCTGCTGTCATACCTAAACGTAAGTCTGAGTCAATATTAATTTTACAAACAGAAGATCTTGCAGCTTCACGTAACATATCTTCAGGAATACCAATTGCGTCTGCTAAATTTCCGCCGTTTTCATTGATAATTTTAACATACTCAGGAACGACCGAAGATGCACCGTGCAGAACAATCGGGAAATTCGGCAGTCTTTTTGAAATTTCTTCAAGAATGTCAAATCTTAATTTTGGCTTTTGACCTGGCTTGAATTTGAATGCACCATGACTTGTTCCAATTGCGATTGCAAGTGAGTCAACACCTGTTCTTTCAACAAACTCTTCTACTTCGTCAGGACGAGTAAATACAGCGTCTTCTTCTGCAACATGAACATCATCTTCAATTCCTGCAAGTTTGCCAAGTTCACCTTCAACAACTACTCCTCTGTCATGAGCATACTTAACAACTTCGGCTGTTTGTCTGATGTTTTCTTCAAATGAATGCTTTGAGCCGTCGAACATTACAGATGTAAAGCCGCCGTCAATACAAGACTTACAAATTTCAAAATCTTCACCATGATCAAGATGAACACAAATCGGCAAGCCTGTATCTTCTACAGCTGCTTCTATCAGTTTCATTAGATAAACATGCTTTGCATATTTTCTTGCACCTGCAGACACTTGAAGAATAAGTGGAGCATTAAGCTCTGCTGCAGCTTCCGTTATACCTTGAACAATCTCAAGATTGTTAACATTGAATGCACCAATTGCATATTTGCCATCGTAGGCTTTTTTGAACATTTCAGTTGACGTTACTATTGGCATGATAAAAACCCCCTATTTCTATTGTAAAATTACTTTTTATTACCTCAAAGATTATACTACACTTTCTATAAAATTAACACTATTTTTTTTGCCTTGTTTTTAGGCATGTATTATGCTATTGTAATTATATTAAAAGTGTGAAAGGAACAAGATTAATTATGGCAAAAAAACTTATCGGTGCAGCAGTATTTGGACAATCCGGCGGACCAACATCAGTAATAAACGCTAGTGCATATGGAGTATTTAAAACAGCGCTTGAAGCGGAAGAAATTACAAATGTCTATGGCATGGCTCACGGAATAGTGGGAATGCTAAATGACGAACTCTATGACATTGGACAAGAAGATTCTTATGAACTATCATTGCTGCTAAATACCCCATCATCAGCATTAGGTTCATGTAGATATAAAATTTGTGAAGAAGACCTAAAGCGAATCCATGAAATGTGCGAAAAGTATAATATACGCTATTTCTTCTACAACGGCGGAAACGACTCAATGGACACATGTAATAAAGTCAACGACTATTTCAACAAAGTCGGATATGAGTGCCGTGTCATGGGCGTTCCAAAAACAATCGATAACGATCTAATGGGTACAGACCATTGCCCTGGTTTCGGAAGTGCAGCAAAATATGTTGCAACTTCTATCGCAGAAGTCCACCAAGATGCATATGTATACGACACACCAGGTGTGACAATCGTTGAAGTAATGGGTCGTAATGCAGGTTGGCTTACCGGTGCAGCTGCACTTGCAAGCTATTCAGGCTCACCACCGGATTTGATATACTTACCGGAAATCCCATTCGAAATGGATAGGTTTATCAAAGATGTTGGAGCTGTTTTAAACGAGAAGAATAAATGTCTCGTAGCAATCTCAGAAGGTGCTCAATATGCAGACGGAACATTTGTTTCGCAAGCCACAACTTCTGCAACTGATGGATTTGGACATGCACAACTCGGAGGCACCGCAGCACGACTCGCTGCAGTAATTGGCAAAGAGTACGGCGTTAAAGTTCGCGGAATTGAACTCAGCCTACTACAACGTTGTGCAGCACATATTGCATCACAAACAGATATCGACGAAGCATTTCTCGCAGGTAAATCTGCTGTTGAACATGCCGTCGAAGGCGGAAGCGGAAAAATGGCCGGTTTCACCCGGGAAACCGTTGATGGAAAATATTCATGTGGCATAACATTCCTACCGCTAGACATCTGTGCAAATACAGAAAAGAAAATTCCAAGAGAATGGATTACCGAAGATGGCACATTTGTAACACAAGAATTTATTGATTATGTATTGCCATTAATCCAAGGTGATAACAACCGCGCACAAGAAAATTCACTTCCACGTTTTGCAAAGCTGAAAAAAATAAAAGCTAAATAAATTTATATAAAAGCAGAACTATAGAAAGGGAGTTAGTATTATGGGAAATCTTAAAGGAACAAAAACAGAAGCAAATCTTGAGGCAGCGTTTGCCGGAGAATCACAAGCCAGAAACAAATATGACTATTTCGCATCGAAAGCTCGCAAAGATGGCTATGAGCAAATCGCAGCAATTTTTGAAGAAACTGCTCTTAATGAAAAAGAGCATGCAAAAATGTGGTTTAAGCATCTGAATGATGGAGATGTACCATGTACTATTGCAAACCTTGAGGCTGCAGCCGATGGCGAACATTTCGAGTGGACAAAAATGTATATGGATTTTGCACTCGAAGCTCGCGAAGAAGGATTTTTGGACATTGCAAAACAGTTTGAAGAAGTTGCCACAGTAGAAAGAGATCACGAAGAGCGCTACAGAACACTTCTTGCAAATGTAAAAGAAGGCAAAGTATATGCACGCGCCGAGGAAAATACATGGCATTGCAGAAACTGCGGAAAACTACTTGCCGGCAAAGAAGCCCCTGAGGTATGTCCTGTATGCTCACATCCAAAAGCATACTTCGAAATCAGGAACGTTAATTATTAGAATATACAGCAACAACAGAACCCTGCGCCGATGAGGTCGCAGGGTTCTGTTGTTGTAGGGGCTAGGGGTTAGTATGACGGCTATATTCTAAGTTTTTTGCAACCCCACTCTGCCATCTCGCTTATTCGCTTATCCTCATTATTACAGCTTTGTTTAATCAGCTCATGGTACTTGCTATCTCCGCTGTTAACCATGCATCTTATTGCATTGCATTTCCAAAGCCAAAGACTTTCTTCACCGGCATACCAGAATCTGGGATTAACAACATTCTTATATGTATCCTCATTCATCGCAAGAACGCTTTCTAACGACATAAACTCCCCAAACTCTGCAAGCAGCGGATATTCAAGTGTTTCAACAAACTTATCCTTATTCTTAGGGCATACGTCTTGGCAGGCGTCGCAGCCATAGAGCCATGTTTCCATGCCCTCTTTCATCTCATCGGTCAATGCGTCGTTCACGTCAAATTGAACACGGCAAATACACTTCCCTGCATCCATCACAAACTTTTCTGATAGAGCTTTCGTCGGGCATGCTTTGATACATAAATGACATTCATCGCTACAGGCTGCCAAATTAGTATCTTCCGGAATATCATCGTACTCCAGTTCTTTATCTACTGCCCATGTATTAACAATAATATAAGAGCCGTGAGTTTCATCATAAAGGAAATTATTATGTCCAAACTTCCCCACTCCAGCCTTGGCACCTGCCCATCTATCCGGAATCGTGCCACCAAACACTTCTAACCCAAGTATCTTTAGAAATGTTTCAAATTCAGTATTTACTCTTCCTTCATCACAATATGAAATCCTATTGTCAAAAAGGTACATTTTCCCATAAAATGCCTCAAGTTCTTTTGGCACTTGATATCTATTATATCGCTGTGAGCACACAATTATTGATTTACTGTTTTCAGGTACAGATGTCCACTCTTTGTAGGTGTCATAGTACTTCTTCGAGTTCGGGAACAGATTACTGCGATTGTCCATTTCACGAAAATGTTCATCAAAAACCGTCGCAGGAATTATCCCACATTTGACATAACCGAGTTCTTTTGCTTTAGCTTTGATTTTTTTTGATAACATAGTACTGACCTCGCTTTCTTTTCGCATGTTATAACAGATTTCGTCATTGCGGACTTGATCGAGGCTGCTGACAAAGTCCCATTTGTCATCCCGGGCTTGACCCGGGATCTATTACAAAGCTTGATTCTATCAGATTGCGGCTCGGAGGCCGCAATGACGATAAAGTGGTCTGGACAGGTAATCAGAAACTACTCATTTTGCATGTATGTTTAGTCAGTGTACGCTTCGCTTGATTATACGCGCACTCTAATCTTCACTCGCTCGGTCATGGACAAATAAATTTGTCCGCGACTCTCGCTTCGCTTGATTATATCACAGCTTTTGCAAATGTTCTACATTCCGCTTTCCATGCGAATCGTCTCTACAATGTTTTGTCCTCGCAACTTTCCGGCGGAAACTCGTGTCACCAGCCATGTTATGACGAATACACCAATTACACAGTACAATACAGCCATCCATGGAACCTCATAGGCAAACATTATGCCACCGTCTGCAACTGTCTCATGGATTAACCATGAAGCTAAAACTCCAAGTGGCAATCCGATGATAAGCGCTTTTGCAGAACAAAATATATTTTCGAAATTCAACATTCTGTGCAATCCACGTACATCCATTCCCACACTGCTTAACATAGCGAACTCACGAGAACGGGCTTGTATGTTCGTAGATATGGTGCTGATGATATTAGTTAGACCGATTACAATCAATAGTGCTACAAAACCATATATGAACACCATAACAAGTCGGTAAGTGTTGGTAACCATCATTGTCTCTTGTAATATATTTATAACTTGAAGACGAATACCAGGCGCATGGTCGCCTATTTCTCTCACAGGTATATCGACCACTTCGTGTAATACTGACCTTGCATATTCCACAAACATATTGATGTCATCAGCAGGGGTAGCATACCATGCATACATTTCCGTACTCAGCTCCGGAACTAAAATACTTATACCATTATGGCCACTGGCTGCATCCCATACCTCAATTGGAAGTTCATCTCTGGTTAGCACACCTTGGATATCTAGTTGATGTACATACTCCTCGTTATCAGTAAATTCTATAGTAGGGGGAATAAATGCAAAAGGTACAAAATCAACCCATCGCGTTTCAGTTAGTCTCCCGGTATCATCGAAATGCATAAATCGCGAAGTAATATGATTTATCAATATATTTGAACCCTCAGCTACACCTGCCCTCCTTGCGAGCATTTCAAAGGTCTCGGGATCGGTTGTAACAAGACTGACTGGAAGTATGTAGTGTGAAGTGTCCGCTTCCGTGTGCCATACGTCATACAGAAAGTCCACCATGGCAGGAGTTAAATTTTCACGTTGTAAGCTCGCTAAATAGGTGAATCTATCAGAACCAACGCCAATCAAATCAACATCTCCAAAATTTTGAAGTCGTTGTGTTATTTCATCTGCTTTTTCATTTGTCAGATTAGTATCTCTATCATGCCAGTTAGCAGTAAAGCCGGCTGCTACAATATGATCTGTTACATCCCCCATAAAAACAAGAGATGCCCGGTCGATAGTTTCTCCAAATCCTGCTGCCGCTATGAATAATATGATGCTGATTGTAAGTGCTATCACAGTTGCACGGACACTACGGCGGTTTCGTTTTTGAGATTTTGCTGCAAGAGCACCCTCAAAACCGAATATTTTGCCAACTACGCGACCACTGCGCGAGTGCTTTGCTTTAACCTTTATCTCCCCGGCTCCACGAATTGCATCGATTGCCGGGACTTTTGCCGCCTTTCTGGCTGGCAGCCATGCTGCGAGGATTGCTGTAAATATTGATACCACCACTGCAGCAAGTATTATTTCCCACGAAATTACAAAATTCAAAGTCTCTGTGTTATGTATAACGATGGTTTCCAGAAAATAGTTGGCAATTTGTATGCCAATCCCTTGTACAAGAAATCCAACTATAAGCCCGATAGGGATACCGAAAATCGCAAGGAAAATGCTCTCATAAATCACAGTTTGCCGAATTTGTCGACGGGTTGCGCCCACGCTTTTCAAAATACCAAACTGTCGAAGCCTTTCTGCTGCGCTAATACGAAAGGCATTAGAAACAATAACTACAGATATTCCAACAATAACGGCACTCAATACTGCCGAGATGATTATAAATACTCTGGTAAATCGTGTTGACTGATATATATACCGCTCAACAAGTTCTGCCTCTGCTTGTATGCCATATTCATCTGCTTCTAATGCTACTATTTCCCATGTTTCAAAGGTCAAATTCGTAAGTAAATCTCTGCCACCTAAGGCAAAACCATAGACAGCCGTTAACATCGCTACTGATAATATAATCCCTATGAGTGTCCATCCTGTACGCCGACGATTTACTTCTAGTTGGCTTTTCGCCAATTTTGCAGTAAGCTTCATTATCGCACCGCCTCATCGCGAACAATATGTCCGTCTGATAGTGTTATAATGCGGTCGGCTTGTAGTGCGATTTTTTCATCATGGGTGATAATAAGCAATGTCTGGTTATATTTTCTGTTTGAATATTTCAGCAAATCCATAACCTCACGGCTTGCCTTGCTGTCAAGATTGCCTGTTGGTTCATCAGCTAATATTACAGCAGGGTCATTTATTAGAGCACGTCCTATACTCACTCGCTGTTGCTGACCACCTGAGAGTTCACTTGGTAGATGCGTTACCCTGTCAGAGAGACTTATTGTATCGAGTATTTCTTTAAGCTTGCTCTTTCCCGGGTGACGATTGTCCAGAAGATACGGCAGCATAATGTTCTCTTCTGCAGTAAGTGTTGGAATGAGATTGTAGAATTGATACACCAGTCCAATATTACGGCGCCGAAATATTGCAAGCTCACTTTCATTTCTCTTGAAAATTTCATTGCCGTCAACAATTACTCGTCCTGAATCCGGACGATCAACACCGCCGATTAGATGCATGAGTGTAGATTTACCAGAACCAGATGCCCCGATGATTGCAACAAATTCGCCTTTTTCAACAGAAAAAGACACCCCACCAAGGGCTGTGACAGTAGTATCACCTTTACCATATGTTTTAGTTAGATTTTCAACTTGTAGAATAGCCATATAATTTCTCCTTTAATCGATATGATTATCTTGTTACTGGAGCCATTCTAACAAGCTAATGTGACAGCTCGGTGACTATTGCGGCGCTGAAAGTGACAATTTAGTCACTCTAAGTATGATAAAACTTCAACGTAAACGTCGCACCGACATTGTTATCTCCGCTTGCTACCTCTACATCACCATCTTGTCCTCGCATAATTGCTAAAGCCAGTGGCAGCCCTATTCCGTAACCAGTGCCGGTTCTTGAACCCTCAAAGCGGCGAAATATACTTGCTATTTGCTTTGTTGTAAGCCCTTTTCCACAATCTGTCACACTGACCCATGTGCTAATGGGATTCTCACCGGACTCAATATGTATAGTCGCACCATCAGGAGAATGTTCTGACGCATTCTTAATAATATTTGTGAGAGCTTCGGCTGTCCAACGTTTGTCACAGCGTAGTTCAGTCTCACCTGAGACTTCGATTTGCTGATTTTTAACTTCCAATTGGATTTGAAGCGGTATCATTGCTTGTTCGATTATTGCATTAAAAGTAATCTCATCACGCGAAAACTCTACTGCTCCTGCTTCCAGCTTTGCCATTTTGAGTAATGTCGAAACAAGCCACTCTGTGCGTCCCAGCCCTGTTTTTATGTTTTGGATAAATTCTACTTGCTTCTCCGGTGGAGCATTTTCGAGTAGGTCGATCATAATCAGCATTGACGTGAGCGGTGTATTGAGTTGATGAGAAATATCTGCGAGTGTCTCTTTGAGTATATCTTTGTCATGTTGTAAAACATTTACTTGCTCATTTTTCAGTTTTGCTAAAATATGGATGTCATTTTTCAGAACATTCCAATCACCCTCATTACTGACTCGTAAATCTATGTCTTGTCCGTCAATGATTTCACGAATATTCTTTGAGAGTTCTCTGACCTCACGTTTACTAATCCACACGATAACCAAGCCCCCGTACTGTTTCTATATTAACCGTGTCTCCAAGCTTTTCTCTTAGACGCTTTATATATACTGTGAGTGTATTGTCCTCAACAAAACTACCGGAAGAGTCCCAAATACTTTCCAAAATCTGTCCTCTTGTGAGAAGCTGCCCCCTGTTGCTTGCAAAAGTCAGAAGCAAGCGATATTCAAGAGCTGTAAGGTCTAGCAATGTCTCGTTGAGGTATGCCTTACCTGCAGATGTATCTATAGAAACACCGCCAAGTGTGAGGCGCAAAGTGTTACCACCGCTTGATGAGTTAAATACCCGTCGCACTCTGGCGAGAAGTTCTCTCAGGCGAAACGGCTTAGTAATATAGTCTGCCGCTCCACTTTCGAAAGCTTTAACAATATTCCCTTCATCATCAACGACTGTCAAAAATATCACGTCTGTATTTGTGTTTTGTAGAAGTTCATGAACTTGACTTCCTGTGCCGTCTGGTAATTGCATATCAAGAATTGCTAGGTCGAACTGTGCCGTGTTTATTGCACACGAAGTCTCCGCTACACTTTGGCAATGTGTAACGGTATAATCTTCTTGCTCAAGTGCATAAACAAGCCCGGAAGCAATCATTATATCATCTTCAACGAGTAAAATATGTTGTTTCATAGTTGTGATTATAGCATTTTTAATGAGAGAAATGCAAGAATAATGGACTTTATATCGCCTGCATGGTATATTCTTCTAAGCTACATTATTGGAGGTTGTATACAATGCCAAGCATACATGTAATTATCTTCGCATATCTCGTTTTAATCAGCCTAACAGCAATTATCCTCACATGTCACGATAAGACGGCCGCTAAACGGAGATCACGACGTGTGAGCGAAAGAACACTACTGCTCATATCCGTACTTGGTGGTTCTCTTGCAATGTTTTTAACTATGCTATCTATTCGACATAAAACTAAACACTTGAAATTCATGGTCGGAATTCCGGTAATTATTGTGATACAAGTTGCAATAATACTACTGGCTATGCACTGGTTTTAATGCATTAAATCAAATTACCATATTGAAGGGATGGATTAAATAATATGTTCACTGGTTTTTCTCAAAGTACAATAGATTTTATGTGGGGTCTGCGTTTAAACAACAATAAGCCTTGGTTTGAAGATAATAAAACGCTTTTTCAAGAGAGTTTACAAAACCCTATGAAAGCTTTGGCTCTGGAAGTTTTCGGACGTGTTGAAGAAGATTATAAAGACTATGGCTTTAAACATAAAGTCTCTCGAATATATAAGGACGCACGGCGTGTTCGTGATGGTGAGCCTTATCGTTGTAATATGTGGTTTTCGATTGAAAAGCCTAGCGAGGACTGGACTGCCACACCTGTATTTTGGTTTGAGATATCACCTGAGACTTGGCGATATGGTCTTGGATATTATCAAGCGAAAGCTCTCACAATGGCGAAACTTCGTGCACGAATCGACAATGCTCCCAAGAAATTCGAAAAATTGATAGCCCCGTTGGAACGACAAAATGAGTTTATACTCGATGGTGAGAAATATAAACGTGAAAAAGCGGCACCGTCTCAAAAGACTGCCGCTTGGTATAATAAAAAATCCATTGTGCTTCTTCATGAGCACCAAAATGATGAAGAGTTGTTTTCATCGAAGTTGGTAGACCGTCTGGTCGAAGGCTACAAGTTTCTAATGCCATTCTACGACTTCCTCAGTACACTAGACTCTGACCCTGATCCTAGAATATCTGATTAGAAAGAATAAATGGTCATGGAATGTATTATTAGTCCACGACCATTATTTATGCAATAATTTTTTATTCTACATCAAACCGCCCATGAATGCGTTGACCAATACAAAATAAATTATTAGTCCTGAAATATCTTTCAACGACGTAACGATTGGTGATGCTCCTGCTGCCTGGTCTACATTCATTTTGATTAATGCAAATGGTACCAAGAATCCCATAAGTGCAGCTAATGTTACAGTGCCTAGTAGAGCAAGACCAATTGGAATTCCAAGCATTGGATCACCATTGAAAAACCATACAACAAACCACGCTGCGAGCACTCCACCGACAACACCGGTGATTCCGCCAATGCTAAAACCAACTCCAATTTCTTTTAGAAAATGCTTCATAAACTTGTTCATACTAATATGACCAAGTACAACACCACGTGCAAAAACGGTTGAAGATTGTGTACCAACGGCACCGCCCATATTCATTATGAAAGGTATAAATGCTGCAACTGCAGCTGTTGACATGAGAGCTTCTTCAAAACCGCCGATAACCAGCCCTGCAAGCCAACCTGCAATTAGTATTACCACTAAAAACGGCAATCGTACTGCCCAAATTCTTAATAAATTTCCATTTACCAAGACATCGCTTCGGTCAAATTCTTTACCGGTTACATTGGCAAGACCTGCTTGATTATACATATCTTCAGTTGATTCTTCTTCCAGAATATCCATAGCATCATCAACCGTAATTATTCCAACAATACGACCTTCTTTGTCAACAACAGCAATAGAGAGTAAGTCCAATTTTTGTAGCATTCTTGCAGCCTCTTCCTGATCTTCATCAGTTGAAACCATTGAAATATCAATTTGCATTATTGATTCGATTGTATCGTATGGCTCTGCAAAGAATAGGTCACTCAAGGAGACTATACCTTCTAGTTTTCTCGTATAGTCTGTTACATACAAAATATAAATCATTTCTTTTCTGTTCGTTGTTTCCTTAACCTTTGCAACTGCTTCGGAAACTGTCATATCCTTGTTAAGCCGTACATACTCAGGTGTCATTATTCTACCCGCAGTATGCGCTTCATATCCCATTAGCAAGTTCGTTGCAGCGCGCTCCTGAGGAGAAAGTGCTGCCAGCATTCTCTTCGCAACTGCTGCAGGAAGCTCATCCAAAAGGCGAACACGGTCATCCGGATCAAGTTCTGAAATCACTTCTACTGCCGCTTCTTCGGTAAATGAGTTCATTAACCTTTCCTGGTCTGTAATATCGAGCTGTTCAAACACAAATAGCGCCCTGTCTTTCGACAGCAGACGATAAACAATTGCTTGATTTTCAGCAGACAACTCGCCGATAATGCTCAATAACTCGAATTCATTTGCATCATCGAGAACAAGCTTCAAAACACTCACGTTCTTTGTTTTTAGGTTATGCATAACAGAATCTCTAAAATTATCAACTATATCTTCTGTTTTGAGAATTATTGTTTCGCTCATAAGTTGCACCTCTGTAATTAAAATACAGGGCTTTAATATAAAAAGCCACCGTTCGGAGAATCCGAATGATGACATTAAATCAAACTTACAAAACCACTAAAATGAGAACTAACTGTGCTCAGTACAAGCATAGCGTCTCAACTTGAAGAAGTGAGTTCGTGAAATTTCATATAATCCATCATTCGAGCTAATACATCGACTACCTCCGGGGTCCACGTCCTCACCTCCTGATACTTCAATATAATTTTTATGAATTTTACGTGTCAACTTTATACTACCCAAGATGTCTTTGTCAACAAAAATATTGTCATTTACATATTTCTTTGCTCATTGTCAAAAGCCACTCATACTAATTGTTTAAAAACACACTAAAAGCCCACACTCACGGGTGCAAATAATTCACCTTGCAGTTGTGGCTTTATCTTTCCGGCTGAAAGCTCACTAAGTGCTATTTCAATTTTGGCAACCTCTTCGACCCTAAGTCTGATATTCATAGCCACATCGCTTGCAAAATCTGTGCCTAACACTTGCACTGGGTGACTTTCGATGAGTTTTGCTACTTGTTCATAAAGTGGATACGGTATGCTCAACACAAGGTCATGGCAAAGACACATTTCTGCAATCCCTACCTTATCGATTGCCAATTTTGCTGAACCTGCATATGCCCTAATAAGGCCACCTGCTCCGAGCATTACCCCGCCGAAGTATCGTGTTACAACAATAGCTACATCAGTTATATTTTCTCTGCGGATAACCTCAAGAATCGGCGGTCCTGCAGTTCCCTTTGGCTCACCGTCATCACTCATTCTTTCAACACCACCTTCACGGAGTATGAATCCAAAGCAGTTATGATTAGCCTTCTTGTGTTTTGAACGTATCTCTTCAAGGAATGAGTTTGCGCATTCCAAAGTCGACACCGGTGATATATGCCCGATGAAACGAGACTTTTTCTCAATAAGCTCTGCTTCACCTGCGGCTGGTACAGTTAAATAATTAGTCATATCGTATTATGTTTCTCCTGAGTTAAAAATTAATCGTCTCTGACGTATCTGGATGTTGGATCAGACAAACCATCAGAAGTCGCAGCAGAATTACGATCCCAGAACGTTAGTTCATCATCAATCATCACGATCATGTACACATCAGCCCATCCGCCAAATTCTGCAATTAGTACAAAGCCTGCATATACACTCCACTCAAAGTGTGTGTATCCTCCTGAACTATAATTCCATCCGGTGCCATCGGAATAAAACATAATTTCATCAACACTAAATGGTGAATCACTATCCAATGTCCATCGCCCTACCAATGGAGATGTGGCGTGCTGATCCGGCAAAAGGATATTTTCATCTATCCACACGTATGTTGCAGTCGAACCATCAGGATATGAAAATAAAATTGAGCCGTCTGTATACTGCATAGGATATGTGTTAATAACGTGAAACTGTACTCCAAAATCATGGTACAATGAAAGCACATTGTCAGATACATCCCAGAAAAACGGACTTGCTCTCAAATCTTCTCTTGTAGTTGCATCTGCATATGATTTACCTAACCCTACACCATCTTCGAAAAACGTCATATAGTCAAAGCTAAACGCTCTATCCGTAGCCAAAGCCCACGTTCCTAGCATCATTGGCATGGTTATATCCACATCAGAAAATTCCGAATCGATGACAGGTGTAGGTGTACCCTCAACCGGCGGTGTAGGTACAGGTGTTACTACACCTCCCCTATCCGGTACATCCGGTCCGGCATCATTGGGAAATAGCAGATACCAAACCCCTACAGTTAAAAGTGAAATTGTACCTACTACAGCAATTGCAATTAAGATAAGTGGCAGAGTTTTTTGTTTTTGTGGTTGCTGATATTGTTGCTGGTATTGTGGCTGATATTGCTGATACTCAAAATACGGCTGTTGGTACTGCTGTGGCTCTAGGTGTTGTTGCTGATACTGCTGTGGCTCTTGTTGAATTTGTTGATATTGTGGTTCGTACTGTTGAAATTCTGGTTGCGGTGGATACTGCACGTGATGTTGTGTATCCGGTTGTGGATGATATTGTTGTGGTTCCGGCTGTGGTGGTGGATATTGTGGTTGGTATTGGTATCCATCTGGTTGTGGTGGCGTATATTGCGTGTACAAATCTGACTGATACTGTTGTGGCTCAGGTTGTGATGATTGTTGTAGTGATTGCATCGCTTGTTCAGTACTTGCACCACAGCCTTTACAAAATCTCGCATTATCATAATTAGCCATTCCACAGTTGGCACAAAGCTTTTCGTTCATTATATATGTTCATTCCTTTCAGAAATCGCTGGATGCATAAGCCACGACTATTCTTCCAGCTACACCCATTAGAAAGTATCACAATTGGTGCGTAAAAGTCAATGGTTACAGACTACGCTGCAATAACATGTTTCTGTTAGTGCAATTATGAGAAAGCATTTTTTGACATTCGGTATCATATATGATACCATTAACTGAATTCCCACAAAGGAGCGTTTACATGAACGATAACAATAATGTCATGAATATGTGGCGAAAAGATATTATTAAACAGGTTGCACAGGCTCGTATTTCAAAGGGAATGTCGCAATCTCAACTTGCAGAGCTTTTAGGCACGCAACGTTCAAATATTTCTAGATTAGAAAGTGGTGAACATAATCCATCATTAGATTTCTTACTTCGTGTTATGAATGTTCTTGATATTAAACTTGAAGTTAAAGAAAGTATAAATGTATCTGATACTATAAATGACACATACGAACTACGCTTATACGATAAAAGCTTACTCACTTTCACACTTGAAGAACAAGGTATAGATGGCCTTGTTGCAAACATCTTAAATGTGAGTGAAGAACACAATAAACTCCTTCCACTTGACTTAGACCTAAATGGTCCCGGTGTTATCAAATGGCTTCAACATCGCATCATCCCCAAAAATCGTGCATTTGTTGATGAAATTCTAAAAACACTTGACTTGTCAATTGGAAACACCAAAGGTATCATCGATGTTTGTAGGGGTTTATCTCTCAACGACAGCTACTGGATTGTCCCGAAAAGCTTTGATGGCAGTTTTATGAAATATAATTTGTATGAGAATCGCTTTTCAGAAATACTCTCATTTGTTGCATACACAGGCATAGGGCAAAGCAAAATGGCTTTTACAACCTCACCGGAGCTGACCACAAATGGCATGTTGCCAAAGGCATGGCGATTGATTGAGGGTGATGGTATTTATTTATACAAAGGTGGCTCAAGTGGTGCTGCAAACACGGGGAACGAGCCATTTAGCGAGTATTACGCCTGCCAGATTACACATACGATGGGACTCAATGCCGTATCTTATGACCTTGAAAATTGGAAAGGAATTCTGGCGTCCAAATGCAAATTGTTTACTGACATTGATACTGCTTTTGTTCCTGTGGGAAGGCTTGTACGTTCAGGTGGCTTAAAAGCCTGTATAGATTACTATGATGAACTAGGTGATATCTTTGTTGAAAACATGCGAAGTATGCTGGTACTTGATGCAGTGATTTATAATGTTGATCGACATTTTGGTAATTTTGGAATTCTGCGAGATAACCATTCCGGAGCTGTTATAGCTCCCGCTCCTTTATTTGATCATGGTCTTTCTTTATTTAACTTTGCCATGAATGATGATATCGCTAATCTCGACGAATATGCCGCAACACGCTTTCCTGCTTATGCTAATGTAACCTATGAGAGCATTTGCTCTGAGGTAATGGGCAGAACACAGGCACAGCAGCTCAGGAGATTAATTGGTTTTCAATTCAAACGTCATCCATCAATTAACTGGCCCGAAGAACGACTGGTCGCAATAGAAAAACACTTGCAAAAGCGAGTTAGGCAATTGCTTGGGTTGAAGTAGGTAATGGGAGGGTGAAAATTGTTGTGTCAAAAAAACAGTCTTGACACAACTCGCCGAGAAATGTTATGCTTTCAATTATTATACTTCTATTCATAATACTTTCGTTCATAACATTCCTCACAATTAATTCAAACGTTAGGAGGCCAATTTGAAAGCTTTTATTAACAGACATGACGATTTAACTTTTTTGCAAAATCAATATGACAGCCTCGATGCCTCGCTAGTAATACTTTACGGAAGACGACGAGTGGGTAAAACATCACTTATCTCCGAGTTCGGCAAAGATAAGAATATACTATATTTTCTCGCAACCGAGGAGTCGGAATCAATCAATCAAAGCAACTTCAAAAATCTTGTTGCAGATTATACTGACAACCAGCTATTAAAAGTAGCTGACGTTGATAGTTGGGAAATCATTTTTAACACTCTTGCAAAACATCAGACAGCCTATAGAAAACTTATCGTCATTGATGAGTTTCAATATTTAGGAAAAAGTAACCCTGCATTTTTGTCTATTTTCCAAAAAATATGGGAAAGTCTAAAAAAAGAAAATGTTATGGTGGTGTTGTGCGGTTCTTTAATTTCAATGATGGAAGCTCAAACTCTTGCGTATGATAGCCCACTGTACGGACGCAGAACAGGTCAAATAAAATTGAAGCCTATTGTATTTAAATACTACCATGAATTTTATGACAATAATAAGCATGATTTGCTTGAGTATTATAGTGTTACCGGCGGAGTCCCAAAATATATTGAGTTGTTTTATGAAGAGGTAGACATATGGACAGCAATTGAAAAAAATATACTAACAACTCGAAGCTTTCTTTACGAAGAACCATATTTTTTACTCAATCAAGAAGTTTCAGAAATTGGAAGCTACTTTTCTCTTCTGCGAACAATTGCAGCCGGCAATCACAAGCTTAATGCAATTGCTGCAAATATAGGTGTTAAACAGACGAGTTTAACCAGATACTTAAGAACTCTTATTGATCTTGATATTATTGAGAGAGAAGTACCTATAACAGATGAATATCCAGAAAAAAGCAAACGTGGTCTATACAAAATAAGGGACAATTTTTTGGAATTCTGGTTTAAATTTGTATACCCAATGCAAGGTGCAATAGAAGCAGGACATATAGGCCAAGTCGTTGAAAAAATCCGTGAGGGCTTTATAATGCGCCATGTTTCTTATGTTTATGAAGATGTATGTCAACAAGTGTTTTGGAGTTTACCGGAAAAAATGAGCCTTCCCTTTAAATTCAATAAGGTTGGTCGTTGGTGGGGAAACAACACAGAAATTGACATTGTAGCACTCGACAGCATGGGAACTGATATTATCTTTGGTGAGTGCAAATATACAAACGAACCAATGGACTTGGATGTATTTTATAGGCTTATTGAAAAAAAAGATGCAGTTGTATGGAAAAACAACACACGTCAAGAATATTTTGTTTTCTTCAGCAAAAGCGGATATACACAACAAATGAAAAGTTTCGCACACGATAGAAGCGATGTATTCCTCATGTGAGTTGCTGATATGCACCCATTGTTACGACCATTGTTACCAAACTTGTTATTTACCATTTACATGTAGCCGAATTCGGGTATAATATTTATATATTCTTCGTAAATCAATAAAAGCATCATATTTTCATGATTGTTTTGTGCTAAAAATTACTAAAAGGAGTGGCTATTAAAATGCGTGTATTATTAATTTGCGATGATTTTTGGCACCCTGGTCAAATCCCAACCGATGGTGTTGCTCCACTTGCAGAACGAGGATTTCAATTTGACATTATAACTAATGATGAAGATGTCAAACCTGAAGCACTTGAAGGTTATGATGTTGTTATACTCAGTAAAGGTGATGAGTCTGCCCGCGACAATAAAGTTTCGTGGAAAACCAAAGCTCTCCAACAAGCTTTCATTAGTTATGTTGAAAACGGTGGAGGTTTGCTTGTTGTTCACTGTGGACTGGTTGCCGGAGAACAGGCAGAAGCTCTTCATTGCTTGATTGGATCGCGGTTTGATTACCACCCTCAGGATTGCCCTGTCACTGTGCAGCCTATCAAACCTCATCCCATTGTAGCTGGTGTTGAAATGTTCTGTGAAGTAGATGAGCACTATCGTTTAGAAATTCTCGCAGATGATATTGACATTTTCCTCGCATCATACTCCCCACCACAAGGTAGCGAAGCATTGTACGAAACCGAACCTTATCAAAATACAAAAGCATGGATCAGTGCTGCCGGTTATGTCCGCACACAAGGCAACGGTCGCGTCTGTGTATTAACACCAGGTCATCATCTGGCTGTTTGGCACAATCCACAATATCAACATATATTAGAAAATGCGCTCAACTGGTGTGCAGGAAGCAATTTGCAATAGTTGTTTACATAACTGTTAATTATCAACTAATTTTGTGGCATATGTTTTACATTCCATAGTTCACCTATTGTTTGTAGATATATGCCACTTCTCTGTTTCTTTGTAAATCTCATTTTTAATTTGTGAGATATTGTTGTCATATATTTTTCTGTTTTCTCTTTCCCCACTCACTTCAAATTTCCTTTGTAGATACATAGGTTTATTGCCATACACATATATGAAATCTCCTGTCAACAATGCCTCATCTGCGTCATGTGTTACAAAAAGCACTGTTCTCTTGTTTTCTTCATAAAGGTTCAGGAATGATTTTATAATACTGTCTTTCAATGTTATATCTAATGCCTTGAATGGTTCGTCCATCAATAATACATCAGACGGGTAGGCAAAGGCTCTAATCAACGCAAGCCTCTGTCGCATTCCCCCGCTCATTTCATGCGGATATAAATCTGCAGCTTTCTCCAAATTAGAAATTTTCAAGAACTTATCTATTACAGCTTTCAGCTCTACCTTATCCTCGTATATACTTTTTAAAACCAGTTCCAGGTTTTTTCGAGCTGTCTTTTGAGGCACAAGAGCTTCTTCTTGAAAAACATATGAAACTTTTTCCGGCTTTGTTATTTGACCGCTGTTTTCATTTACAATGTTACACAGCAGGTTGAGTAAAGTCGTTTTTCCGCATCCGGAAGGTCCTAATATACAGTTAATCTTGTTTTCTTCAAATTCTTCATTGAAGTTTTCCAAAACTACTAAATCGTTAAATCGTAAGTTAACATTTTTGAAAGTTATCATTTAGTTCCTCCAAATTCGTCATTCTGCGCGTAGTCGCAGAATGACGTTGGTTTTTCATAGAATAGTTGACATTACCTCTGCGGTTTATATCGTTTTGAAAAAAACTTGCCTATAAATTCCTTGATTATTTTCGAATCCGGATATCTATATGGCATACATAATCTACGTGCCATTCTAAGAATGCACTCACAAATAAGGCTTAGTAGTACTGCGATTATCAGCCATGCAAATGAAACTCCAAAGTCAAAACCTTGTCTGGCTGACAGTATTAAATGACCAATAGACATTGATGGTAAGCCCATTACTTCTGCAGAAATCACCACTTTGATGTTCAAACCAAATCCTGCTATGATTGATGAGAATACAAATGGCAGCATCGACGGGATGTATATTCCCGTGATTTGTCGCCACTTTGGTATTTTGAATACTCTGGCCATTGTTATTAACTTTTTATCTGTTTCGGTTATTGCTGTTCTCATGTTTTCATAACAAAGTGGGAAAACTACCAAGAATGCAACCACAATAGGCAGCATCTCACTTCCAACAGTAAGTAGTAATATTAGAACCAAAGCCATCGTTGGCATAGAGCGACAGATTACAATAAAAGGATTTATCATAATGCCAATGAATTTTCTAAAATGAGCTATTACTGCCAATACACTTCCAATGATAAATGATATAACGAAGCTCAATAATGACCTCTGTAACGTGCTAAAGATAGCCTCAAAGAAGCTATCTTTACGCATTTCTTCATCAATAAGCCGTAACGTATCCATTGGCGTCGGAATTATGCCTGTTTGCTGAAATCTTGTTTCAGCGAGTATCCACCATACCAACACTATTATTGATAAAGACAATATTGAAAATAAAAAATTTTTAGGCTTATTCAGTAGCATACTCTTTAACTCCTAAAAGTTGCCAGTCAGTAGGTGTGAGTTTTAGGCGTTAAGGAGTATAATAAAAACTGTCCGCCGGCATTCTGCCACCTATTAAATTGGCGTTTTCCTCCATAATAGTCTGTAGGAATGTATTTACTGCTGATCTTGCATTGCCTGCACGGGTGAAATCCATTGGAAGTCGCCCTGCGCTGTGTGCATTACCCACAACCGCTCCATTAGGAATTGCAATTGAACCAAGTTCTACAGCCAAATCCCCTGCTTCAACCGGATTATTATTTGCAAAAATGGATGACTGCTCTGCCGAGTTAATAAATTCATTCACGAAATTTGCATCGTTTTCTAAAAGTCTTTCATGAAATATCAATGCTGCTTGCGGGTAGATTTCGCCATTATTATTTCTTGCCCATTCAGTTTGCAAGTCTATTCTTGCTGTGAAACCGGGTCTATCCATGTTAGCTGCAAAGCCTGTAATGGCTGTTGCCACTGGTTCTGCCAGAAGTCCAAAGCTTACAAATTCTCCGCCTATTTCCATTCCGGTTGCAATGGCATCTCTTACATCACTTGCTGCAGTTAAATAAACAATATTTACCATATCTGGATCAGGTATGAAGTCAGTGCCGATGGGTTCGTTGAAAGGAATATTATTTTGCTTTAATACGGCTCTTAGTGTTATACCCGGCGTTCCACTTTGTCCAAATGCAACAACAGTTTCACCAATTAAATCATCAAGGGTTGATATATCTCGATCGGACACAATGTGCATAATGCCCCACGTGGTAATTGCGGCAAGATGATATCCACTGCCATTATTATACATCATTGCTGCAACATTTACAGGTACAATTGCAAAATCCGGTTCCTGATTGAGCAAAGATGCGACAATTGCATCTATATCATTTGTCATATCGAAGGATATATTGTAGCCGTCTATGCCCACAAAATCGTCCGACTTCATATATGCCATACTAAGTAATGGTGCTCCGTCTACCATTATAACATTAATATCAACATCTTCCCTACTACTTTCATCACCACATGCAGAAAGCATGACTAATGCAAATATGCAAACAATAACTAATACCAAGATTTTTTTCATAATGTACCTCTTAAAAATTTAGATTGTGTAAAATAAGAACTGCATCCATCTCGTCATTGCGCCCCCGAGCCGCAATCCCCTAAATTCTTAGACTTGCTCTTACATACATATTGTACTATAATCAAAAATATAATACTGTTGCCCTGGCAACAATAGGCGGTTTTGGTATGATGTATGACAAATTAAAATCGATGCAAAGCGTTGCTTTATTTCAAGACATAAATGATGATGATTATTCGAACTTGATAAATTGCCTTTCTCCGCAAATAAAGCATTTTTCAAAAAATGAAATACTACTTCTAACCGGAGATTCTGTTCAGCATATAGGAATTATCCTCGATGGTACTGCGTGCGCCTATTTAGATCACATGAGTGGAAGCCACACGCTAATTTCAAATCTAATGCCTATGAGCATATTTGGTGAAGTGTTGGTCAGCACAAAATCACAACGAAGTCCGGTCACAATTTATGCAACATCGGATGTCGTAGTCGCTTTTATTGAATATCAGAAGATATACTCAATGTGTGCGATAGCTTGTTCGGCCCATAGAGTATTTTTACAAAACATGATTAAAACCATTAGTGATAAATATTTCAACATGTTTGATAGAATTGCAATTTTAAGAGAAAAAACATTAAGGTCGAAGATTATGGCATATTTATTCTTATTAAGTAATAATGGAGCATCTGTGTCTGTTAAAATCCCCTTTTCAAAAACAATGCTCGCTGACTATATCTTAGCAAATAGAAGCGCACTTTCTAAGGAGTTAAGAAAAATGGAAAACGAAGGTCTCATTGCTGTTAATGGGCGTAATGTGGAACTTTTGTTTCTATAGTGGGCACCTCTAAAAGAGGCTGCTGAAAAAGTCCCATTTGTCATCCCGAGCTTGACCCGGGATTTATTACAAAGCTTGATTCTATCAGATTGCGGCTTCCTGAATCAAGTTCAGGACAGGCTCCGGCCAGCAATGACGATAGGTAAAAATATGCACTTTGTCAGCGACCTCCTCAAAAAATCAAAGTGTTAATTTTTCACAGCTCAGAGCATGTATTTTCACCATCAAATTCATATTGAAATTTACCTACAATTAGGTGTAACATAGAAGTATCTATGGCACACTTATTTGGAGGTCGATGTGTTGACAAATTTAGTTGAATTACCACGTGAGAAAATGCTCAGACGAGGTGCAACATCAATGAGCGACATTGAGCTGTTGCAAGCAGTTATTGGGAGTGGCGGTAAAGATAACGATTTTAAAACAATTGCAAAAAATCTTAACGCTTTGATAAAGAAACAAGGTGCTGATAATCTTACCCTTGATGATATTAAATCCATTAAGGGAATTGGCGATGCAAAAGCCACTGTTGTGTTTGCTGCACTTGAATTCTGGCGAAGATCATTCACAAAACATACAGCTCCACTGATTGACTCTCCAGAAAAAGCAGCAGATCAATTGAGTGGAATCAGAAATAAAAAGCAAGAGCATTTTGCCTTGCTTACCCTTGATGGTGCCAGAAGATTGATTAGCAATAGAATTGTGACCATCGGCACTTTGACATGTTCCCTTGTTCACCCGCGCGAAATATTTTCATTGGCCATCGAAGATAGGGCTGCATCGATTATCATTGCACATAATCATCCAAGTGGTATGCTTGATGTTAGCACCCAAGACCGAGAAGTAACTAAACGAATTCGCAAAGCAGGAGATTTACTAGGCATAAGACTAGACGATCATTTAATTTTGACGTCTGATGACTTTGTAAGCGCATATTAGAATAGATGTGCGACACTGCCATCAATCAAATTCAAACCCTTTTTTAAGCAGTTTGCCTGCTTCCTTGCTTTCACTTTTTTTGATATCATGCTTGCTGTATCGTGCTTTTATGTAGAGTTCTCTGAGCTTTGACATACTCTCGATTGGAAAGTTCGTTTTATTTTTTGTGCATATCTCTTCCGATGTATCTCCCTGTTCAGGCGGACTGCCTTTCTCGGCACATAGCTTCAAAAACTGACGGTAGTGATAGCGCACCGCCATGCGCGGATCTCGTGGTGTGAAAAGACTATGTTTATGCTCTGCGCTCTTTTCTGCACTTTTGCCCTGCAAGGACGTGATATGGCTCCGCACTTCGCTTATGCCTTTATTTGTACTTGTCTGCTTACGCCTATAGATAGCTTTTAGCACTCTATAAACAACAAAGGCAAGGGTAGTAGTAAGAATGCCTGCAAGAATATAAATGTATATATCTCCCACAACTATCGGAGTTTCATCCTGAATTGTGACTTCGCGGAGTATATAATCATAATCATCGGGCACCGGAACACTATCGGGCTCATGAGTATAAAAAAGACCGAAAAACCACTCAATTCCTCTTGCGATGAATAATACGAGAGGAACAATGATGCTGCCACCAATAAACTGCACTGTACGCCATATTACACTGGCGATCTGCAGCGAAGTCAATATCAACAGGGCAGTGACAAATACCGGGGCGAGACTTATCATTAAAAATTTTGGATCAGAATGCATACTTTCTTTCGCACGGGCGATACGTAAAATTCCCATCGCACATGCAATGAACAAGATAACATAGTGGAAATAAAATGCAGAGGAAAGCATCGCAAAGCCACCAAAGGCAGAAGTGATAATCGGTGCAAACGCTAGTATCGTAAGACCTTTTATGCTCTTTCGCATCCACTCTGCTTTAAGAGAGAAGTCTCTTCTTGCTATTTTCACGCATAAATAAGCTAAAGGCATTAAGAGGACGATTGCGGTAACAATATTATATGCCAAATATAGCCCAAGCGGAAATTGAATCAGTCGAAAAAAAGACAAAGGTAGCAAAACAATTGGGACAAATCGTAACGATGAGCGAAGATTGTTTAGCAGATATGCAAGCACTGCAACAATGGATAGTATCAGAAGCGGCATGAAGTTAATCAGAGTGCTTGCAAGTAAGGAATGCCCTCCGTCAAACAGAGCATATGCGGGATCGGATACTTGAGAACGACCAAATGACAGTGCATAGATCACTAAATTCGCATAGATCATGTACAAAGCCATCTTGTAGAGGATGGATAAGACAAATACGACCATCATACCGCTTTGGACACCTCCTCTTCAGAAGCAAGTACCATTTCCGGTGTGAGCATCAAGACATTGCGCCCTGTCTTAGCCCGCAGTCTATGCAAAAACGGGCTGACATCCGGCGAGAGTTCCGATGTCAGCAAGATATGCGCCCGCCCATGTTCTGCACCCTTCGCTATCTTTGCCAGCGTTTCTTTGAAGCTCTCATAAGTAACATTTTGCGAGACTCTGCCTAAGAGCCCTAAGGCCGCCACCAAGTGGTCGGAACCCAAACCGTCCGGTACAACCGGCATACGTGCAGTTCCAGTGATGCTTGCATTCGTTACAAGTCTGTAGGGGGTTTCAGCAACTTCAAGGAAATCGCACACGGTCCTTGTCATGGATAGTAATGCTTCAAGTTCGTCCGGCACCGCATCCGCATTTAATATAATGGTTGTTGTCAAATCAAGGGTGTGATCGAATTTTTTTGTCATTAGCTTGCCAAAACGTGCCGTTTGCTTCCAAGAAATTGCACGCATCGGATCATACTCTGTATAATCCCGAAAGCCAATGGTGAGGATGGGGTCTTCATATAAAAATATATTTACAGAGTGTTCTCCGATAAATCTGCCTAGTTGCTGTTTTAGTTCTAGGTTTTCAGTCGGTTTCGGCACTACAACAATTTCACGAGTAAGATGGAATTCCTTAGTTATCTCAGAAAGTCCGGAAAAGCTTCCTGCTGTTAAAGTTGCACCCCAAAAGAAATATACACCTCTTTGTTGTATAGACGCTTGAAATGTACGCTTTAGTTCATCCCGTGACCTCAGATAGGTGTAGTCAACAAGTGCGCTTCCACGCTGCGTTGATGCAATGTGAAATTCCCCATCTAGCAGTTTTATGTTTTCAGGCAATATTTCTCCGAGCCTTAAAAAATCAACAGGAAGCCATTTGGTATTTATGATTGTTGTTTCAAGGGTGAATGCTTCATCCACCTCAACAAGCGTCCTGCTTGGTCTTATGTCGTAGCCTATGCCGCGAAACGCGCTCTTTGTGCTATATTTTTCAAGGACATAAAGACCGGCAATCAGAACAGGTATTGCTAACCACAACATGGCTATTCACCCCCTAATCATAGTTGAAGAAATCAGCCCCTATTTGACAGACTCCAAAGGAACTGCAATGGTATCGATCAGGTCAGACAAGTCTTTGCTTACTTCAGATGTACGGGAGATTATACTCGGTGTAATCCGATGGGCGAGGATAGGTATTGCAACTCGTTTCACGTCTTCGGGAATCATATAGTCCCTGCCAGAAAATGCCGCAGTTACTTGAGCGGCTCTGTAGAGAGACAGTGCTCCTCTTGTAGAAACACCCACCGCGAAGCGCGGGTGATCTCTCGTCGCGGAAACAATGTCCATAATATAATCGCCGACTTCGCCGCTCACACCTACCTTTGGAAATTCAGATTTCAAAAAGGCAGTGTCTTCCTCTGTCACAACAGCTTCCAGCGTGTTTAAAATTTCGAGTGTAGGCGAACGACGGAGCACGGAGAGTTCTTCCACGCGCGTCATGTACCCAAGGTTTAACTTCATTAGAAAGCGATCAACTTGCGCCTCAGGTAGCGGAAAAGTTCCGTATGACTCCAGCGGATTCTGTGTTGCCATGACCATAAATGATTCGTTCAGAACCGAGGTGACACCGTCAACCGTAATCTGGCGTTCTTCCATCGCTTCCAACAGGCTGGACTGAGTTCTCGGCGTCGCCCTGTTTATTTCATCGGCAAGTATGATGTCGGAAAAGAGTGGTCCTTCACGAAAGGTAAAATCATTGATCTTCTGGTTGAAAAAGTTGATTCCCGTAAGGTCTGAGGGCAACAAATCCGGTGTAAACTGTATCCGATTAAACTTGCCGCCAATGCTTTTTGCAAATGCACGGAGAAGCATCGTTTTTCCGGTACCTGGAATATCTTCCAGAAGCACATGACCTGAGCAAATAAATGATGTTAGTATCATTTGGATTGCTTCTTCCTTGCCTACAATTACGCGAGAGACGTTGTCTACTATTTTTTCACCATAAGCTATGAATCTTGAACTGTTCAAAAATATCCCTACTTTCCGGAAAGTTTTTGTCTTTTTTCATCCTTACTGCGATTGTCACCAATAATCGCGTATTGAGTATGCACCACCATGAACTATGTCCATTTCTGTATCACGTTCAGTAGATATTTGTTGCTTTTTAAGCAACTCATCAAGTTTGTTATTCACTCAACCATCCTCACAAAATCTCTAAAAATGAATCTAACTATGTAAGCGCTATCTAGCGTCCTGCCTTACTACTTTTCCCCAGAAACATTATATTGGATTGAAGCGTAATTATCAAGCTAGTATTGTTATAATTGCTAGAATTTTCTACAAGTTCCCCAAAGGGTCATTGTGACCCTTTGGGGAACTTGTAGTCATTTTGCATCAGCTTTGAAATATCTGCCATAATACTTATACTGATCACTAATAGAAAACGTTGATATATTTGTGAGATTATTTTTCGTCATTCAAGGCGAAAATCCGAAGTAATGCCTGTGGCCTTTCAAGGATTTTCAACGATGAATGACGGTAAATAG
>WQWL01000013.1 GCA_009785345.1 Oscillospiraceae bacterium | reverse complement strand
TATTCTTCTCGGAATATTACCAGAAAGTTAGGGTGCAAAACTTGGAACCGCCACTTGCGTGATCCGCATGAGTGGTGGTGTGGGAGGTCGGTCACTCAAATAATGGGTGACCTCCTACCCGATAAGTGTTATTTATTGTGATATCTAGTCTGTACAACTCGTAAGCTCGATTGCGTCTCGGTTAGAGTTTAGTATTCCACCTGAGTTGGTTAGAGTTCCGCATCTCTCCAGACAGAATGAAACACCTGCACGTATATTCATTCTACCACTGCTTGTGATTTCAACCACACCTGCATTAGTAAATACTGAACCGGTTACATTCTCTACCCATCCTTCAATGATGATTCTGCCACCGGGTGCAACAGTAATCCTGGAAACAGTAGTTTGGTTACCACCTTGGTTATTGAGTCTGCCGTTTGCAGAAATTACCAACGTACCTTCGACTATTAGCTCTGCACCGCGTTGTATGTTGAGTGCAGTTTCTACAGTCAAAGTGCGTCCTGCAGGAATTACAAAGGGATCATGATGAGGGAATATACCCAAATTACCACGAGTGTTGAGTACAACATCTCTTGTTTGAAGCTGATTACTTAGATGTACGGGATTTGTTCCATTAAACTCGACAGGTGGCTCAACAGGCAGTTCTAATTGTAGCCTTGTTTCCCATGTGTTGAATCTTCTACCCTGGAATGATGTCAATTGAGTAGCAGTGACTCTGGTATAATCATCACCTTCGTTAAGAGTAATGTTATCATCTGTGCTGATAGTACTTGTTCCGACCGTGTCGAGAATGGTCACATATGCATTGGTCTGCATGCCTGTCGGATCAAAGATAGCAATGTGCACCACCCCATTTTCGAGGGTTTGGATAATCACGCTGGTTTCGCGACTTACCTCAAAAATTACATCAGTTGCAGGGCAAGTTACCTCTACAGTAGTTGTGCCGTGGTTGTTGACCATCAACACAGCATTGTCGTGATCATATACAGCATGGAGTGTGGCTGTTGCTTCCACTATTGTGAACGCGGGGTTGTCAGAGCCTTGACGTTCTGCAAAAGCTCTCATATCTGCTTCGGTAGCGTTCGGAAGTATTATGTATTCGAAACTTCTGCCGCTAGGTGCCTGACCATGCTCAATGAAGATATCAGCAAACACGTTAGTACGCGGATCTGTGGAGGCACCAACATTGTTGTCTTGCCACGTTCCTGTTCTTGTCGTAGTGCCTATTGTGATGTCCTGCCCCTCACGCGGGATAAAGAATCCGATGTTGGCAAGTGAACCTTCCGGAGATGGACCGATTCCTGCGGCAGAACCTTCGTAGCTTAGGTGTATCCAAGTGTTTTCGGTAGTTGTTGCAGAACCACTTTCGCCCACTGGCATGCCGTTCATAACGAAGCTATCTACTTCACCTGTGTGTATGCGCCTTTGCTCCATTGTCGTTGCCACAGGTCTATTACGTGTTCCTGTTATGTCTGTGCCGATTGCTATAATATGACCATCCATCATGAACCAAGATTTGTTGGCTGCCAGGTCACTGTCTCTGGTACCTAAAAGGGATCCTGCAAAACGCTGGCGAAATGTTGTAGTACCGAAGTCACCGTTGTCACCTCTAAGTATCGCTGTGCCACCAAGGTCTTGTTGCGGATTGCGACCTACATTGGCTGTAGGAGTCCAACCCCAATCATTGCCACGGTGCTCTACAGTTGTTCCTGTGAGGCGATAGAAGTCAACAGTTGCGAAGAAATCATGACCCCATTGGAACTGATCGTTATCGAGAAACACATAGGTCATACCCTCGTTCATGTAAACCGCCCTGCGACCTTCTTGATTTGTCGTTGCAAGGACACCCGTATGGGCGTTGGTGTTGTTAAATGCAACATTGAAGGCATATCCTTCACCATGATAGAATCCGCGACTTGCGAAATTCTGTGCAGTTATACCCGTGTGCTCTACATGTGGTACATTATCAAATATGTATCTCAGATTGTCGTAGTTTGGCAAGGGGGCATTGTTGAGTATTTGCGGATTGTGGTGCATCCATGATGCTAATGAAGATTCAAATTGAGCACGCGTTTCGGGTTGCATTACGTCAGCATAGACATAAAGGATGGCGGTTACACCGGCATCAGAACCCTGATGTGCTTCCCTTGAAATACTTCTTTGTTGTAAACTAGGCATAACGGCACCGCGCCATAGTGCGGGTATGTAACTTAGTGCCTGCCTTTCGGCAAAGGCGGGAAGGCTGTTTTCGCCGGAAAGCACAGGAGTTCCGCCTATTGTGGCGTGGGCGAGTAGAACAGAGCTGTTGGATGCCCATATATTCACTTCGAGATTATATGAAAATTGATCCGCAAAGAAATTGTGCCCTATGACCGATCCATCCCAGAAAGAACCGCTGCTGTGGGTTGTTGCATTGACGGGTAGCAGGCCGGAACGCTGCTGGAACTGTCTATGATCCATAAAGTTTGACGCCATGTCCCTTACGCGCGCTTCATCTCTTAACAATATCCCGTCAATGACAGTGAAGAATTGTTTGTAATTGTTGTGAGCAGGGGTTCCTGCTGCGCTTGATGCTACATTTCTGTGGGTATTGGGATTGTAAATACGGATGCGTCTTGCGTATGATTCGACTAACTCGGTGGACATACCTAGCTCATACATCAGTAAAAGAACCGGGATTCCATGCCACGCAAATCCCATATCATAATGCCACCAGTTGAGGCTTCTGAGATATGGTTGGGTGCGTATTAGCTGGTTCATTCTAATTGATTCCGGTGTTGCATCTGGGTGACCCGCAGGTGGATATACTCTATCTAGCATAGGAAGACCGTAACCAGCACACAGTCTAAAGCGTTGGATGTTATCCAAATACCATTGCATCGCCAACTCGATAGTATCAAAAAGGTCGGGATCCATATAGAGTTCTCCGCCGGGTAATGAATATGCTTCGGCCAGCGCACGAATACGTATGAGTATTTCGGTAACAGATGTTACTTGTAGCGCATTGCCTACTGCCAAAACCTCTGGCCAAAGTGCAGTGGCAATACCTGGTTCAGGTGCACCCGGTGTGCCTCCGCCTGGTACCCAGTCACGCCTCATGGTTGACAGATATCTCTCTGCACGCTCATTGACCTGTTCTATCTCCCGGATTACTCTTGGCTCATTTACGTCGATTGTCTCCGGAATAAATATAGCTCTCGCACTACGGCGTATAACATCAAAGTCATCAACTACTCGATGCTCTACGGTTACAGGAACTCTGGCTATCAACTCATTTGATCGGTATGCCCTAACTTCTGTTTCTCCCGGAGCTATACCCTCAATGAATCCATTGTTTACTATGCGAGCTATATCGGGGTTGTCGATAACGAAATCAGTACCCACATAGGTTTCGCGTTCCGGCCATGTCATCGGAAGCTCAAGGGTGTGGACACGCTGAAATTCGTCCACGTATACATCAAAGCTTCCTTGATTGAGAGGAACAGGTACGAAGTCCAAAACCGTGAGTTCCACAGTGTGGAATATTGTCGGGTTATCTGCAGACCTTGCCGTAAGTTGTGTAGTACCGAGAGCCACACCTGTGACTCGCCCGTTGTGGTCAACAGTGGCTATATCGGGATTAGCTGTTTCCCAAAGAACTTCTCTGTCCCAAGCGTTCTGCGGACTTATCTGTGCAGAAAATGTCATGTGATTATTAAGGGCTACAAAGAATCCTGCCAATGGTGGCACTATTTCAAGACTTGTCATTCTGCCTGGATTCGCAGGTCCGGGAGTATTCGCACCAGGTTCTATGCCTGTCGAGAAATTACGCATATCAGTGTAGCCTCGCGGATTAGCGTTTCGTGCCAGAAGTACGCGACTTACATCAGTATTGGTCGTGACTGTTCCGAGTGTGTGATTGCCTATCCTAAATGTAAGTCTGGATGGTGATACAGTCATATCATAGTCAATATAAAACGCTGTCCAGGTTTCCCATGGGAAGTTATTAAACGCAGACGCACCTGCCTGTAGTGAACCCTGTGCTCCACCAGCTAATGTTATTGTATTTGCTGCATTGAAATTGAGAGCTGCTATAGTCTGATTGGCGATGTTACGAAACTGCAAAGACAGACCATTGTTGGTTCCGTTGTCGATTGTTCTCAAATCGAAAGACATGGTACCTGTACCATTTAATGAATGGAAGTTATGAGCAGCATCTGCGGCACCTGTTCCATCCATCATACGGAGGAAAACGCCGCTTTCATCCTGTTCGAGTCTAAGGTGAGGACTGGCTACAACTGATCTCCAGTTGAATATTGTATTAGGCGCATTAAGGCTACCCGGTGCGTATGTACCAACTGATGGTGCACCTACGTGATGTCTGGCTACGACCAGATGCTGACCTGTTGCAGTGTTGAAGTTTTGTCCCACAGGTGCCTGACTGTACCATCCTGTGCTCAAATCCCACACATCCACACCTGTCCATGCGGACACTCTGGCGGGGAAGCTTCTTGTGCCGCTCTGTACGGCCCGCACAAAGAAGTCATGATTGGTACGTGCAAGGAGGTTGTGCAATGTCACTGTTGTGCCTTCGATACCTGTTATAGCATTTACAAAACCGTCCGAAGCAGCCCAGTATATATTATATGTAACGAGGCCGCCGTTATCATAGCTATATAATGGTTCATCCCACTCAAGTGTTGCCGAGAAACCGTCAATAGCTGTCACTGTCAAGTTGCGGGGCACAGAAAGTACGCCCGGAGTTTCAGGCAGACCGGTTGGTACGAAAACATTAACATTTACAGAGGCGTGCACATCATTATTTTGTGTAGATTTGGCTGTGATAGTTGCATTGCCTTCTGTATGACCGGTCACACGCCCATTTATGTCAACAGTTGCTACTGCAGGGGTATCTGATTCCCATGTGACATTGCTCTGCCAAGCATTAGCCGGAGTAACAGATGCAGCCAGTTGTTCCCACTGACCCGGATTCATAGCAAGTCCAGCTTGAGGTGCAATGTTTACCGCAGTTACTGACACATCGTTGGCTGGTACAGCAGTTTTATCGTTGGGCACAAATTCGTAGACTCTCAAATTATCGAGGTCGTTGTTTCCTCTGACAGTGGGTGTTCCTAAACCTATATTCTGCTCACCAAAATTTACCCGCAGGTAAGGTCCTGTGTTGGGATTCATAGCCACGAAATGCTCACCGAAGCTTACAACATAACCGTCTTCCATTATGATTTGAGCATGGATGCGACCGCTTGTTTCCTCCATGGCGTATATATAGTTAACTGTAATCCAAGTATTTGCAAAGTCTCCGGGCAGCACTCTCGTAGACCTGTTGGTTCCCGGAGCAGTGCCAAAGGTGTTACTGGTATAGAAAGCTACAGTGTTGTCGTTATTGAAGCGTAGACGAGCACTTGTTGCCTGCGCTCCCTGTGGATTGACCGCCCTTACATCGAAAAACAATCTCCTATTCGAGCTGTCGTCAAGGCGCAGCTGAAAACTTACAATACCTGAGGTGTTCGGCTGCAATCTTATATCTTCTGGTAGGCGTATATCAAAGTCAGCACCCATCGTAGAGTTGATATCTCCAACTTGATAAAAGCGCAAAAAGGTATTGTCATCTTCTGTCATAAAACGCATTTGAGCAGCATTGGCTGCATTTCCGCGCCATCCTGTTATATATCCTGCGCTCAATCCTGTCGGTGCGGCTCCCGGAGTCTGCACTCCGGTTATTGGTGCGGCTAAAATGCGAGCAGCATTGTTCGGTATTGGGATGGGTTGACCAATAGGATGCCACAGGGTCCAAGCACTTGGGTCGCCTAAATCATTGAAATTTTGAGAAAATACAGCTTGTGGCATATGTGTCCATGCGTTAGTACTAGCAGCGACACTTCTCGTTCCATCTTGCACAGCATACACTTTGAAGTCGTGCAGTGTATCGAACATCAGATTGGGAACTGTAAATGGGCTGGTAACATTATTATGTGTTACCACCTCGCCGTCGACAGGCGCCACAGTGATGTCAAAGGAGACGACACCATCATCATATCTCTCCACCGGACCGTCCCAAGCGAGAGTCACAGTATTGCTAGAAGCGCCTGTGACGACAAGATTTTGTGGTGCGGATAAAACACCGCTTGATTGCTGTTGCGGCAATGCTGCCACGACAGAGCTGACAGGGATAATGGTGGCTATTATAGAGAGAACCATTAGCCATATTACTGCCTTAAACTTCCATTTGGTACGCGCTGTTGAATTTTTCATAACCATCCTCCAAAATAGTATATAGGTACTGTCAAAATTTTAAGTAAAATCAACGGACAGCACTTGGTTTTCGTTGATTTTACAATGTTTTTGAAAAATAATGCACTTACTGCGTTAAATGAGGTATAGACCTTATTCCAGCAAAACAATGAACGTTTTCTGATGAGCAAAAGTGTAAAAATGCAAATTATTAAACGAATCTTACTAAAAGTATAACATTTGAGAATATCAAATGCAAGAAATTATTCAAATTTATTGCTGAATCGCATCGCTTACATGATACGAGTGTGCGGCACCCACATTTTTGTGCACATTAGACAATCAAACTGCTTGTGCTAATGTGTTGTTGAAATTAATACATTTTTTATACATTTTAATAATTAGTAATCTTTGGGTAGTAATTTGACAATAACGAATTTGTAGCTTATCATAGTATAGGTGCATTAAATGCGAGAACTGCGATAATAGTGCACAATTGAGTTTTGGAAATTATGAATATTAATTGGAGTGCTATCATTATGAACCTTGGTGCTAAATTAAATGACATTGTCGCTGAAAATAATAAGAAATTAGTTCTAAACACACTACGTCTCCGCGGAGATATGTCGAGAGCCGATCTATCGAGGCTTCTTGAACTTAGTTTCCCTGCTGTTTCTGCAAACGTAAAGCTTCTGCTGGATGAAAACTACATTGTGGAGATTGGAGCCGGTGATAATGCGCGGGGCAGAAAGTCAACCCTTTTATCGTTTAATGCTAAACGTAAATTTATTATCGGAGTTGATTTAGGGCGTTTTCGTGTACGGATGATGTTGGCTGATTTACTCGGCAGTGAAGTTATAAGTGCAGAAACAAATAATACTATCGATTCTTCTGACAGCAAAAATGGTATTGATTTTCTCAAAGATTTTGTCTTAGATGTAGTAAAAAAATCAGGTCAAAGTATAAGCGACATTTCGTGCATAGTAATTGGTATGCCCGGTATCGTTAAGAATGGCATAAGTTCTATCGGACCATATTCTGAAGGATCATTTACACAAGATTTAGTAAGTATTCTGAAGGACACATTTGAAGCTGACGTAATTCTGGAAAATTGTGTCAACCTTGGTGCAGTTGGAGAGCAGAGAAAAGGAGCAGGCATTAATTACAAAAATATAACCTACATTGCATATGGTGTCGGGCTCGGCTCTGCCCACATAATTGACGGCAATTTATTCACAGGTTCGACAGGCAGTGCGGGTGAAATCGGTTTTATGGTTACTGACCCTGCATATATAAGCAACAAATATGTCAAATCAGGGAGTTTAGAGCAATTACTTTCGATTAGTAAAATAAAGCATTACATAAATGACAATAATTTCAATGAAGAAATAATCAAGCTCGTTAACAATTACAAGACAGGTGATGATATGTATGCCAGAGTTATGTTTGAAGAGATTGCAATGAATTTTGCGACAATGTTGGTAAATATTTCATGTGTTCTAGACCCTGAAATAATAATAATTTCAGGAGGACTGGGGCAAAATCTGGGTATATTATTCCTTGAACAATGGGAAAAGTGGGTTGGAAATCACATTCCTTTCCCGCCTGAGTTAGTTATCTCTAAACTAAACCACACCGAAACCATGCTCGGAGCCGTTATGAGGGGAGTTGAGCATGTTAACGAGTATTCGGTGTAAAACAGGTCTGAACAGTAGCGATTGAATTGCCTTATTCTAATAGAACACTGATAAAATCGAAAGGAATAATCACAAAAATGTCTAATCTGGAATTACGCCTTCTAAGCTCATTAGCGAAAGTTTTCACTCGAAACGCACCCTCTGCCAAATTGGATAGTGATTGGTTGAGTGCTTTGATGGGTGAGCGCGTTTCATTGCAAGCAGCATATTTGTACGAAGGAGATGTACGCTCATGGGGGAAAATTACTGTTAAATCTCCGGATGGTGTACAAGTTGTTATGCGTCGGGTGCGATATATGCCCGGCTATATTCCCGGAAATTTTAAAACAGATGGTGATTATATAAGTAGCGAGGACGGTGTGTTTCCGGATCTTTTAGAACCGTTTGATGCAAATCGTTTGCCTCTTATTAATGGAATATGGCAAAGTGTGTGGATAGATTTTCATGTCACGTCAGATGCAAAAGCGGGACTGCACCCCATAGTCATCTCAATTGAAACAGATGATGGTGTGGAACTAGCCACTGTCGAGACAACAATTGAGGTAATTCCTGTCGAGCTGCCCTCACTCGAAATTCCACATACTAAATGGTTTCATGTGGATTGTCTCGCAAATTACTACGAAGTAGAGGTATTCTCAGAGAAGCATTGGGAAATTATAGAAAACTTTGTATCCTATGCAGTTGAACATGGAATAAATACCATACTTACACCAATACACACGCCGCCCTTAGATACAGAGATTGGTGGAGAGCGACTGACAACGCAGTTGATTGACGTGAGCATTAGAGGGTATAAATATGATTTTGACTTTACAAAGCTGGAACGTTGGGTAGAAATGTGCAAAAGAGTGGGTGTAAAATATTTTGAAATAGCTCATCTGTTTACCCAGTGGGGTGCGAAGCATGCTCCTAAAATTATGGGAACAAAAGATAGTAAAGAAATGCAGTTTTTTGGTTGGGAAACAGATGCTACAGGACCGGAGTACTCTAACTATTTAAAGCAAATGTTGCCCGCACTTATAGGCAAACTTAATGAATGGGGCATTAGTGAAAATACCATATTTCACATTTCGGATGAGCCGACTTCTGAGAATTTAGAAAACTATATGGCGGCGAGAAAAATTGTAGAGGAAATTTTGTCCGGATTCAGAGTTGTAGATGCACTAAGTGACTATGCTTTCTATGAAAAGGGTGTAGTGCCACTACCCATACCTGCAGTATCAGACATTGAACCCTTCATAGAAGCCAATGTTCCCGAGCTATGGTGTTATTTTTGCTGCTCACAAAGTTCCGGTGTGCCAAACCATTTCTTCATGCACCCGTCATACCGAAACCGCATTTTAGGGGTATTGATGTATAAGTTTAATATAAAAGGATTTTTACATTGGGGGTATAATTTCTATAATTCAGTCTATTCCATTTACCCGGTGAATCCGTTTCATGTGACGGATGCAGATGGTGCATTTCCATCTGGTGATTCATTTTTAGTGTATCCGGGTTCAGACGGCAAGCCTCTTGCATCTTTGAGACTGATGGTCAATCAAGAAGCATTTAATGATTACTGTGCTCTTACGCTTTTAGAAAAACTTGAAGGGCGTGAATTGGTACTTACCTTAATTGATGAAATCTTAACGGAAGAGTTAAGATTCTCGAATATTCCAACAAATGATGAGTACCTTATTAAGTTCAGACGATATGTGAACAAGAGAATTGGAGCAAGTCGTTGATGGAGATACAGACAGTGACAAATTAGTAATTAGAGATCTTTGTATGTCTTACAAGGGTCTCTTTTCACACTTTTCACCATTATATGTGTATTGATATGTAGAAAGCTTTTGTGATAAGTTTTTATTATTATTTTGATATCGTCTGATTGAAAAAGTTGGACAAAAGCTATAGAAATGAGGTATAGTAGAATGGTTGCAAAGGTCAGGTCTTTGGGACTTGGTGGAATAAAAGGTTATGAAGTTTCTGTTGAATGTTATCTGTCTTCGGGGTTGCCTGCATTTGATATTGTTGGATTGCCTGACGCTGCAGTTAAAGAAGCCAGAGAACGTGTACGTGCAGCTACAAAAACATGCGGTATGACATTCCCGATCAGTAGAATCACTGTCAACCTTGCACCTGCTGATAAAAGAAAGGCAGGCACAGTATATGATTTACCTGTAATGCTAGGTATTCTTACAGCATCTAATGCCATTAAACCACTCCCAAGTGATGTAGCTTTTTTCGGAGAATTATCACTAACAGGGGAATTACGACCTGTAAATGGTGCTTTGCCTATGGCGTTGTCTGCAAGTCGTATTGGAGTAAAAGAACTATATGTCCCGGCTGATATTGCAGCAGAAGCAGCCTATGCGTCAGATGTGATAGTTTACCCGGTCACACATGTAAGTGAGCTTCTTGAACATTTAAAAGGTATAAAGCGACTAAATCCTATCTCAATACGTGAACCTGCGCCACGCCATAGTGTATTGTTTGATTTTGAAGAAGTCAAAGGTCAGGAAAATGTTAAACGAGCACTAGAAGTTGCAGCAGCAGGGGGACACAATGTACTACTTACAGGTCCACCGGGTTCAGGTAAGAGTATGCTTGCAAAGCGAATACCGTCAATTCTTCCAGACATGAGCCGCGGTGAAATGTTGGAAGCAACAGAAATACATTCTGTTGCAGGATTGACAGATCGAGATAATCCAATAATATCTACAAGACCATTTCGCTCTCCGCATCATACCGTCACAGCAGCGGCTATGTCAGGCGGTACATCTAATCCAAAACCCGGAGAAATCTCTCTAGCTCATAATGGTGTACTATTCCTTGATGAAATGCCTGAATTCAGTCGAGATGTACTAGAGTCTCTAAGGCAACCGCTCGAAGACGGTCAAGTGACGATATCGAGAGCTCAGACGTCTGCAACATATCCCTGTCGCTTTATGCTGGTATGTGCGATGAATCCATGCAAGTGTGGCTGGTATGGGCATCCATCAGGACGATGTGTTTGCTCAAATCATTCAATAATAAGATACAAAGAGAAGTTGAGCGGTCCGCTATTAGATAGGGTGGATATATATATTGAAGCACGCTCATTAGAGTACGATAAACTGCGAGAACGCCAGAAATCAGAGAGTTCTGCGACCATTCGTGCCCGTGTAAATGCTGCAAGGGAAATTCAGTTAAAGCGCTATGAAGGTAGTCCGGCTCATTGCAATGCACATATTGGTTCGAAGCAACTTGAAAGCGTATGCATGCTATCAAGGGAGTGTGAAAAACTTATGAAAAGCGCATTCAATACATTCTCGATGACTGCAAGGTCATATGACCGCATCTTGCGTGTTGCAAGAACAATTGCAGATTTAGATGATTCGAAAAATATTGCTCCGCTGCATCTTGCCGAAGCGATACAATATAGGGAAATAGCAACGAAAAACTAGCACTTACATATAACACTAATATCAGTGTTCAGTATAAATCATTGAAAGGAATAACCAAATTAATTGAAGGATGACATTATTTTATTAAAACAAGGCGAAATTGTATTAAAGGGACAAAATCGTCGGGAGTTTGAGGCAAAGCTTATTAATAATATCAGACGACGCTTGGAGCCGTATGGTAAATTTAATGTATACGCATTACAGTCTACAGTTTATGTGGAACCAAAAGGTGACAGTGATATGGAAGGTGCATTGGAAGCTGCAAAGTGCATCTTTGGAGCGTTTACTGTGACACGGGCGGCTGCATGTGAAAAGGATAAGGATGCAATACTTGAAACAGCAGTATCATATCTTGAAACTCAACTCAAAACAGTAAGCACATTCAAAGTAGAATCAAAGCGTGCTGATAAGCGTTTTCCAATGGGGTCTATTGAATTATCACAATATGTCGGTGGTCAGCTCCATGATAGGTTTCCAAATCTTAAACCTGATATGCACAATCCTGAACTAACAGTCCATATTGAAATTCGAGATTTTGCTGCCTATGTTCACGGACCGGCCATTCGTGGAGCGGGTGGCTTACCTATTGGTGTTGGTGGGCGTATGGTGACACTACTTTCAGGTGGGATTGACAGTCCGGTTGCATCACATATGATTGCAAAAAGAGGAGTGCAATTGATACCTGTGCATTTTTACTCACACCCATATACATCGGTTTTGGCAAAAGAAAAGGTGATTAAGTTGGCTGGCATACTCACAAGATACTGCGGTCGATTGAGAGTCGAACTTGTGCCTTTTACAAAGATACAAGAGCAAATACGTGAGCATTGTCCTGAGGGTCTTATTACGGTTCTTATGCGCCGGTTTATGATGCGCATTGCTGAACGTATTGCAGTGGATAATGCCTGTACAGCTCTTGTAACCGGAGATAATCTAGGTCAAGTCGCAAGTCAAACAGCACAGGCTCTTGCGGTGACAGAAGAATGTGTAAATATACCTATATTTAGACCATTGATTGCTTTAGACAAAAGAGATATAATAGATATTGCGCGTATGATTGATACTTATGAAACTTCAATTCTTCCATATGAGGATTGTTGTACTGTTTTCACACCGCGCCGTCCAAGGACGAAACCGAAACTTGAGGAAATATTGGAAGCTGAAGCGAAGCTGGATATTGATGCTTTAGTAGAAGAAGCCGTAATGAGCACAGAAAGAATAGTAGTCTAAAAATTTACAATGTCGCAACAATTATGCTATATGTTTATAGTATAATTATTAAGTAAGATAGGGAAAATGTGAGCTTATGACATATACTGCAGAAATTATAGCTGTTGGTACAGAGCTTTTGCTTGGAGGTATTGCAAACACGGATGCGCAGGATGTTTCGCGCTCGCTGTCTGAGCTTGGAATTAACGTATTCTTTCATACGGTAGTAGGGGATAACCCTAGACGTATGAAGCAAGCGGTTAAAATTGCGAAGAGTCGAGCAGACATCATTATAACAACCGGTGGTCTTGGACCGACATTTGATGATGTAACAAAAGAAACTCTTGCAGAAGCATTCGGAAAGAAACTCATCACCAACGAAGCAGAAGCAGATAAAATTCGTTCGTTTTTTGAAAAACGCCTCCCACATATGAAAATGACCGAAAATAATCTAAGGCAAGCTGAGTTGCCCGAAGGTTGTATTGTGTTTGATAATGGTGTTGGAACTGCACCCGGATGTGCGTTTGAAGCAGAAGGAAAGCATGTGATAATGCTTCCGGGGCCGCCAAGAGAATGCCGGGCGATGCTAAAGTCATGTGTTGTACCATACCTTAAAAAATTGTCAAAAGCAGAAATACATTCACATAATATACATATTTTTGGACTTGGTGAAAGCGCTGTTGAAGAAAAGCTACGTCCAATCATGGAATGTATGAAAAATCCATCACTTGCTCCATATGCGAAAGATGGGGAAGTAATGTTACGACTAACAGCGAAAGCAGCGTCAAAGCACGAAGCTGAGGAGATGATGTCACCAATTTTAGAGCAAGTATGTAATATGTTGGGTGATATTATATATGGAATTGACACAGATAGTTTGGAAAATACGGTAATTGGATTACTCAAGGAGAAAAAGCAGACACTTGCAACTGCCGAATCTTGTACAGGTGGACTACTTTCTAAACGTTTAACCGATATCCCCGGAGCCTCAAAGGTCTACATTGGAGGCATAGTTGCATATAATGAGAAGTCGAAGGTTGAACTTTTAGGTGTTGACGAGAAGTTGATAAATAAATACGGAGCGGTTAGCCGTGAAGTTGCACTTGCAATGGCAACTGCTGTTCGCTCAAAGCTTGATGCAGATATTGGTGTTGGAATTACCGGAATAGCCGGACCGGACAGCGATTCATCAGGACAGGAGCCCGGCACAGTTTTTATTGCAGTTTCAACAAGAGAAGCGGATATCTGTAATCAACTTAAACTGTACTATGACCGTGAGCGTATTCGTATAGGTGCATCATTAAATGCTTTGGACATGATTAGGCGCTTGCTAAAATAAGAGGAGAACAAATGTAAGTTTGAATAAATTCAAACTTACATGAGAATGTGCCAATTTGCTCTCCCTACGGGAAACCGCAAATTAATGCACGAAATGACCATTCCTTATTCAAGGTCGTTTTGTGACTAGGCATTAGAAAAGGAATGGTCATAACAATGAAAGTATTTTTGTGGATAATTTTAGTAGTATGTATATTGGCTGCCGGCGTATTTGGATATTTTCTTTTCAGTGAATTGATTGTTGATATGCAAAGTCAATCGTTTTTTGATAACATGGTAGCTGGTGTAGAAACACGTCCGCGTAATTGGGAACGGGGAAGTGGTGTAACTGGCAACCCGTCAATAGAGTTGGAAGAAGCGGATTATGAGCATGAGCCTTGGATATCATTTATGGATTTCGATGCACTAAACGAACAATATCCGGGAGTCGTTGGGTGGATAGAGCTGGAAGACAGTCCAATAAATTTTCCAATCATGCAACATCCAAGTAATAACACCTTCTTTCTGAATCATTTACCGGATGGGACAGTTAATAGAAGTGGGTCAATATATCTAGACTACAGAAATGAAAACGATTTTTCTGACTATAGCATCTTTATCTATGGACATCACTTTTCACGAACAGATGCTATGTTTAGTTACCTGAGAAACTATAGAAATCAAGAATTTTTTGATAATAACCCTATTATATATATATATACTCCATACGCAGATTATGCGCTAGTAATATTCGGAGCACACCTTGCTCATGCATTCAGAGACCATCCACCACTCTATTTTGCAAATGACGATGAGTTTTATGATTATGTTCGAATTGTGCGAGGTCGTTCCCTTGTGCAAACTGATGTGGAAGTAAATGCGGGAGATAAAATAGTGAGCTTAGTTACATGTCAACAAGATTTTGCCGACGCCAGACTTATAGTTACAGGAAAGCTTGTTAGACTTGGAGGTATAGATACTCCTAATACCAGTGTCATTACTTCGTAACTCATTATAGCTGTTTTGTGCCTGAGCAAAGTGAAAGGAATGGTCATAAAAATGGAATTACTAATTTTTGTTGGACCAACTGCAGTATTACTTGTAGCATTGTTAATAGCGACTATCATAAAGCGAATTAGAAACTCGAAACATAAAAAATAGGATTAGGCTATTCAAATCAGTTAATAGTAATCAATGAAAACGTGAAAAGAATATTCGGTGATTCTCGAATCAGAGCGTTAACGGAATCTATCACAGCACCTTGATGGAGGTTGCTATCCAAGCCAAGGGTTGCAGATCTTCGTCTGGCAAAACTATCATTATAAACGACAAATGTACCATCTTCAGGTCGGTATTCTATGACTATGTAATGCGCAGCACTTGTATGCATATAGGCTAGAATAGCGACTCTTGAATTTCTGATAGTATCATCAAGATTGAGAGTTATTTGTGGGAATAAAGTGTGGTTAACATCATAGTCTAGCTCTACAAACAACCCTTCAATTGCATGAGGGAACGTACCAAATACGCCGTCCCACACTGTTCCGCCTGTAGTTTCGAAATGATGCACAATTTCTGCGGGATGCATGGGATTTCCTAAAATAATCAGTGAATTATACGCAGCAACCCAGCCACAGCCATTATACCAACCTTCGTTTAGTCCTGGACGAGTACCCATTCTTACCAGGCTTGCAGGAGGTTGGTTTTGATTGTCTATTAGTGTGCGCAAATCAAAATCGATACCGCGGTTATGTTCATAATTTGATATGACTCTCTCATGTTCATCATCAGGGGATGAGGCTGGAGGATATTCAGCATCCTGCTCACCATAATTGTACAGTTCTTCTGTTTCAAGTCTATCTTGTTCTTCAATGCGTTGTTCCGCAAGATCAATTCTTGCTTGTACTGCAGCAACTCGTAGGATTTCACCAAGTTCGTAATAGATTTCAAGTGCACCTCGGAGAAGAGTAATGGACTCGCGGTAGTCGCCATTAAGAAAATACATTGTTCCTTGCGATTCAAGGTCAGCAGCTTCTGCAAGTCTTGCAAGAAAAATTAATTCCTCAACATGTTGTATACTGATGGTTGCCAGCTCTTTGCCATCTTCAAATGATAATGTTGTGGCAACCAATAGAGCTTCTTCATAGACACGTAGTGCAAGATTTAATATGTCGCGTTCTAATAAATTATCAGCTTGTTCAATAAGTTCAAAAAAGCGAATATAGGCATCAGTTATTGCAATTAGTTCAATTATGAAGTTATAATTAAGGTTATCTATTTTTATGGCATCATCTAAGGCACTTGAGAATGTATTTCGTGCATGCTCATATTGTCCATCTTCAAAGTATGCATTTCCTCGGATTACCGCTTCAGAAACTTCAATATATGAAGATACAGCATCAAGAGCCTCATTATCACGCAGCCGTTCTGCAAGCACCTTCGCCTCAACGGCTTCATCAAGTGCGCTTTGGACTTCAGCTTGTTCAAAGTGTTCGTAAAATGCCTCTATATGGTATTCCATATCAGAACGCAATCGATTGAGATGCGCGTGCCATAGAAAAAAAGACACTATCAAAACTATAATGAGAGCTACAGCTATGATAATACCTTTTTTCATTGTTACGTCCATTCCCTTAACTTCAATTATGTTAAAAAGTATATTATTTTATGAAGTTTAAGTCAATGATTTTTAGCATCAAGCTTATGATAATGATTATAAGGTTATATGCGTCTAATTTTAACATTGTATTTATCCTTTTAATTAATTGTTTTTGTGCAAGGTTAGTATTAGGCTGTTTTCGAACAAAGCAAAGCCCACCCCTATAATGAAATGCTCATTTGAGGGTGGGCATTTTGTAGGGAAATATTATGAGAATTCTTTGATTGGTGCGCGGCGGATTAGTAGGAAGTTGCCTATGATGCAAACAGCGCTGAGTGCGAGTAATAGTAGTGTTGTGCCGAGTACATTTGCAGTAGTGCCTGCCGCAAATGCTGATGCGATATCAAAGGAGAGCGCAAGGCTGATGATAGTGCCTATGATACCGGGTATAGCAAAGATTCTTGGCACTGCAAGTAAGATGATTGCACCGGCAGTAATTGAAAAAATTATTTTTGCAGCCTTATTCATGCGATAATAGAGAAGACTTATAAAAGATCCGAACTGCCAAGCAAAGAAGTACATTAGTGCCTGTGCAGGCAATCTTCTAAAGAATCCGGACATCGAAGGGCGAATCCCGCTTGAAGGGAAGAAGTTGAAGCTGGAAAATGCTAGATATACAAGTTCAATAATAAGCGTATACGTGATGCCGATTGCGAGACTTACAATAATTGAGCTTATGAGTGTAGTTTTTCGGCTCAAGCCATGCTGGAGGAAAAATCTTAAATCCTCGCGAACACCACCAATTCCTATGATAAACAGCATCATGGCAAACACGCCTGCGATATTGAAAAATACTCCCGGTGTTGCCTCAAAGTCCATTTGAATAGATCCGATGTCGATGATTACACGAACATCATCGACGACAATAGAATCACCATCAGTAAGAAGCTCGTTGACTATTTCTACGCTATCTGTATAGCTAGTGACGCCGACAAGTAAAGTTAATAGAACTAACACGGCTATTGCTATTGCGAAAGCGATTAGTGATGCCCAAAACATATAGTTAAGCTGATAGCGCATTGCGGGCTTTAATCTTAATGTGTTCATTATTGTACCTCCCCACCATTCATCAATTGAATGAAGTATTCTTGCAAGTTCATTTTGCCGACTTCGATTCCGGCAGGCAGTTCGTCTGTATTTGGCATACGCCCACCAATCGCGGCGGTTTTCAATCCACCTAAGTTACTTGAGGAAAGAACTTCTTTTCCAACTAGATATTCATCAAGCAATGCAGTAGGTCCGGAGATTGTATATCCATTTTGTAACAGCTCTTCAGCCGGGGCATCTTTAATAATACGTCCGTCTTTTATAATCATGCAATGCTCGATTATTCCGGCAACCTCTGCTATTAGGTGAGTTGAAATGACCATTGTGCACGGACTTGCTGCATAGCGTTCGATTACGAGCTTGTAGAAGATATCTCTGTGTTGTGCATCCAGTCCAAGCACTGGTTCGTCCAGAAGCAAGAAAGGAGCGTTGGATGCAAATGCCATTACGATTTTAAAGATAGTCGTGTATCCGGTTGAGAGTGCAGTGATTTTCTTTTTCATCGGAAGATTAAAGCGCCCAGCAAGTTCAAGGGCTACATCGCTATCAAAATTGGGGTAGAACATCTCTGCCCGCATGAACGCCTCGTTTACTTTCATTGATTCAGGATAGTAGTTATCTTCACTAAGCATATACATTTGACCGAGTGCTTTGTCGTTATCGACCATGTTCATACCGTCTAATGTTAGTTCACCACTGTCAGCAAAGATACGACTGGTGATTATTTTAAGAAGTGTACTCTTACCGGCACCGTTATTGCCAAGCAAACCGTATATTTTGTTTTCACCAAACTCGATGCTCACATTATCCAGTGCCTGAGTTGAGCCGAATCGTTTGCTGATGTTTTTTACATTAATTTTACTCATTATTCGTATCCTCTCTCTATCATTTCTTTCAGATTATCAGCGCTGATTTGAAGATTTTTTGCTTCGCTTACCAGCGGTTCAACGTAATCTCCGTAGAATTGTTCTTGTCGTTGATGTAGTAGCGTATCTCTGGCTCCTGTGCTGACGAACATTCCTAAACCTCGCTTTTTATATATCAGCCCGGAGTCTACCAGTTGATTGACACCTTTTAATGCTGTTGCAGGATTGATATTGTATTGCATTGAAATTTCTGTAATTGATGGCACTTGTTCTTCCTCCTTGTAAATGCTTGCTAAAATTGCATCTTTTAGCCATTCCGATATACTTTGAAAAATCGGCTTTTGAGAATCAAATATTGGTTGCATAGTTATGACCATTCCTTTCGCTAGACTTTGACAAAGATTCATAGGAAGTTATAGTCTCCTCCTGTTTATTGATTAACTGGTTAGTTGGTATAGTGATTAACCGCACAACAAACATACCACATGAAAAAGTGGATGTCAACACTTTTTTGAGAAATTTATGCAAAAAATAAAGCACCGAGAATGATAATCTCGATGCTTTATTTTTCACTATGCTGCTGTAGTAGCTTTTTCTTTCATCTCAAGCTTCTTATTACGACGTCTGAGGAAGAACTTGAGTATCTCAACTGCGACAACTTGCAGTAGTGCGAGACCTATCATTATGAGCCAGTGTATTCCGCTCACGTAGACGACGCTGAATATTGCCATGAGCGGGGGAGCGAGTGCAACTACTACTGAGAACGCGAGTGCACCAACTACTGCGAAGAATACACCTTTGTTTGACAGGAATCCTGCTTTGAATATGGATTGCTGTGTACGCGTGTTGAACGTATCAATCGTTGAAGACCAGCTGAGTACCATAAATGCCATTGTCATACCAACAGCAAAATTACCACCATATCGCAATGCCTCAATTGTCCAAGTACCGTCCCATGGAATATACAACGTGTGACCGTATGCGACAGGAGCGATTTGAACGAATGAACCAATAACGAATGCAGAGAGCGTCAAAATCGAGAACATGATAGCACGGAATGCGATAAACACACCAACGTTTTGAGCGAACACACCTGCACCCTTTGGTAGCGGCTTTCGTTTCATTACGCCAGGTTCAGCCTGCTCAAATGCAAGGAAGAAACCGGGGATACCATCGTATACAACATTAATAATCAAAATCTGCAATGCAGTTATAACCGTGCGACCCAGTACCAGCATACCCATGAGCAGTACGAAAATTTCTGCAAAGTTAACACCGAGTAGGAACTGGATTGTCTTGCGGATATTATCATAGGATGTACGACCTTCTGAAATAGCATCGACTATTGTTGCAAAGTTATCGTCTGTGATTATCATGTCAGCAGCGTTCTTTGTAACCTCTGTACCGGTGATACCCATAGCAGCACCAACATCTGCAGCTTTAAGTGCCGGAGCATCGTTTACACCGTCACCTGTCATAGCGATAACTTCATTATGAGCTGCCCATGCATGCACAATTCTAAGCTTATCTTCCGGGCTAACACGTGCATAAACACAAATTCCGCGCACCTGTGCGATCAAATCAACTTCGCTCATGGTAGAAAGTTCAGCACCGGTTATAGCTCTGTCACCTTCTTCCATAATACCGATTTCTTTTGCAATAGCGACGGCTGTTCCGATATGGTCACCTGTGATCATAACAGTTTTAATACCGGCTTCTTTTGCTCTTGCAACAGCATCTTTACTTTCAGGACGTGGCGGGTCAATCATACCGACCATTCCAAGGAAGTCCATGTCCTTTTCGAGAGCTTCTTCACTCAAGTCGGTTGGTTTTTCTTTGTAATGCTTAACAGCAACAGCAAGAACTCTGAGAGCCTTGTCAGCAAAGGAATCATGAATTTCGATTGCTTTTTTGTGTAAATCCGGATCCCAATTAACAGGCAATCTATCAAATGCACCCTTAGTAATAACGAGATAACCATCCTCAACATGATGAACTGTAGTCATTCTCTTACGTCCTGAATCAAATGGCAGTTCAAATACTCTTGGATATTCTCTCTCAGCATCAACTCTGGTCAGACATTTGTCATGTAGCAGACGAATAATAGCAATCTCTGTAGGATCACCAACGACATGCTCATCTTCATCATGGACACGGTTTTCGTCATGTACAACTTCGATTGTTGCATTACTGCAGGAGGCTAACATTTCAACTAGATGCAATCTGTCTGTATCAAATTCTTCAGTTGCAGCAAGAGGCTCATAATCAACATGCCACACTTGCTGGATTTTCATTTTATTTAATGTTAAAGTGCCCGTCTTGTCTGAGCAAATGACAGATGTATTACCGATGGTTTCTATTGCCGGTATTCTGCGAATTATTGTTTTCTTACGAACCATGTTGAAAACACCGTAAGAAAGAATCATTGTAACAATAATTGGGAGAGTTTCGGGAACAGCAGCAACACCAAGCGCGACAGCGAGTAAGAGCATTTCAAGCGCGCCATTACCCCACACTGTGAAGCCAACCACAAACATTGCAGCACCGGAGATAAGAGCAATTATTGAAATACGTTTGGCAAGTTGTTTTAGTCTTAATTGCAGTGGAGTTAACAGTTTCTTTGTATCAGATAAGAGACGGGCGATTTTACCCATTTCTGTTTCCATAGCTGTTTCAACAACTACAGCCTTTGCTCTACCGGCTGTGACCAAACAACCGGAATAAACCATGTTAATTCTATCACCTAATGGAGCATCTTCTTCGATTACAGCATTTGCATCTTTGTCTGCCGGTTCACTCTCACCTGTAAGTGCAGCTTCTTCAACTTGCAAGCTACTGGCTTCAATGAGTCTGGCATCTGCAGTAATAACATCACCTGCATTAAGCTCGATGATATCACCGGGTACCAGCCCAACTGCATCGATGATTTGCTTAGAGCCATTGCGAATAACAGTGGTTTTAAAGCTGTTCATCTTTTTAAGAGCTTCAAGAGCCTTTTCAGCTCTGGCCTCCTGATAAAGACCAAGAACAACATTGATAACCACGATTATAAGAATAACAGCAACTTTCGCCCAGTCGCTCGCACTTCCATAGCCGTCATGTGCATTCAATATAGCGGCAATCGTTGCAATGATAGAGGCTGCGATTAGTATGAGTGTTGGAATTTCGCGAAGATGATGAAGAACTTTTTGGAAAAGTGTAACCTTCTTTTCTTCGTCAAATTCGTTTGCTCCATGCTTAGCAACACGTGCTTCAACCTCAACATTACTAAGCCCGACATCAGGATTGACATCAAGCTTCTGTAGAACCTCGCTAATACTATCTTTTACCCAAAGCATCTAATAAAATCATCCCTTCCTACATTTAATTTATATATAGCGTAACACGATTGTTTTGCCTTTTATGCATGGCGTCTATATCGTGTATTACTTACAATTTTGAGTACGAGGGAAAGTGCGATAACAGCTCCACCAGCGATAGCAAATCTAAGCCCGTATTGTGTAATAAGTTGTGCCGGACCATCAAGGAATCCTAAAATACGCTGTATTGTATAACCGAACAATGCCGGAGCAGTGCCAATAAATAAACCTATAACAAAAATTATTAAGCCGGATATCGTAATTGGAATACCAACTGCAAGAAATGCGTCAGGAAAACTTCTGATACGAAGTAAAAATATAATTAATAGAAATGATGCGCTAATCAAACCAAAAACCCACAGCAATGTTGAAGATAGAAAAGCGCTTGGAATAGTTGTGCCTATGTCAAAATCATACATAAGACCAGCAACACTTATAGAGTTGAAATCCATTATATCATCCAATCTCCTTGCCAAAGCATCATGATCAGACTCAGTCATGTTGTGATGGAATAGCTCTTGTAATTCCGGATTTAGATTTCTTGTAACGTACACAACATCATTAGCAGTAATGTGATAATCGAGATTACCATCTGCAAATGCAGCGGCATACAGACCTAGTATGTTTCCAATTTCGTTAGAAACAGCCTCGGTTCTGATGAAAGCGTCAATATCGTAGAGATCTACATGTGCATTATGGAATGGAAGCGCGTTAATCTGGTCAACAATGTAATATGAATGTTCACCAACCGCGATAACCTCTAAAATTCCTACAAAATCAGTTTGCCTGATGATTTGTGGCACATTTGCAGTTCGTACAACTAGCAAGGATATAAAGACGCATATAAAGAAGATTGCACATAAATTCAGAAATGCTGATATAAAACCATTTGGTTTTCTGTATTCGTTCACTCGACGACCTCCACGACGATTATTGACTCGATTACGTCGTGGCATTGAAAGTTCATCATTTATTTCATCTCGTTGATGAGTTGTTGTAAAAACATGTGTTTTCTTATCACGCGAGTTGAACATATGTATGACCGTTCCTTTCACCAAACTCAGTCACAAAACAACCATGAATAAGGTATGGTCATTTTGTGCATTAATTTGCGGTTTCCCGAAGAGAGAGTAAATTGGCACATTCTTGCGTAAGTTTGAATTTATTCAAACTGTGCTCCTTATAATATAGGGGTACGGGCTTATATTGCTCCTAACCGGAACAAAAATGATATCATAAAATCAAGAAAAAGTCAAAACGGTTGACGTTAGTATTGGCATATTGTAAAATGGCAGGACAGTTGGAAACACTACACTATGAACAATGCTGAAAGGATGGGCATTTCTATGAACCTAAAGGAGAAAGCACGTGGGTTAGTTTCGCAAATGACACTTGAGGAAAAAGCATCACTTATGTCCGGTCTGAATTTCTGGTATCTAAAAAGTATTGAGCGTCTCGGCTTGCCGTCAATAATGGTAACTGACGGTCCTCATGGATTACGAAAACAAGCTGACAACGCTGACCATCTCGGAATCAATGAGAGTGTGCCTGCAGTATGTTTTCCAACATCGGCAGCCACTGCATGTAGCTTTGACAGGGAACTGTTAAAGCGCATTGGTGTAGCGATAGGAGAAGAATGCCGTCAAGAAAATGTAGCTGTTATTCTAGGACCCGGTATAAATATGAAGAGGTCGCCGTTATGTGGACGTAATTTTGAATATTTCAGCGAAGATCCTTATGTATCGGGTGAACTTGCAACAGCTTTTGTAAAAGGTGTTCAAAGTCAAAATGTCGGTGTTTCTGTAAAGCACTATGCTTTCAATAACCAAGAAACCCGTCGCATGACATCGGATTCAGTTCTTGATGAGAGAGCTGCACGCGAATTATACCTGACAGCATTTGAAAAAGTAACTAGAGAATCTGACCCGTGGACATTTATGAGTGCATATAATCGCTTTGAAGGTATATATTGCTCTGAGCATAAGAAGCTTTTGATTGACATACTTCGCGATGAGTGGGGATTCAATGGACTTGTAATGACCGACTGGGGTGCAATCAACAATCGTGTTGAGGGTGTCGCAACCGGGCTTGACTTGCAAATGCCGGCAGATAATGGTGTCAATGATGCCAAAGTTGTCGAAGGTGTAAAAAATGGAATACTATCTGAAGCTGATTTAGATACTGCAGCGATTAATGTTACAGAATTAATACTCAAAGCACAAACTCGTGAGCCATTTACATATGATGTTGATGCTCACAGACAGCTTGCTGCGCAGGCAGCAGCAGAGTCTACTGTCCTTTTGAAGAATAATGATGAAGTGATGCCAATGCCTGAAGGTGCGAAATTTGCGATTGTTGGATCATTTGCAAAAACTCCACGTCACCAAGGTGCAGGATCATCAAAAATCGAACCAATCAAGCTGGACAATGTATGTGAATGCCTGAATGAAGTGGGTGCAAAGTTTGATTATGCTGATGGATATAACATAGATTCTGATGAGCCTGATGAAGCACTCATAGAAGAAGCAGTAAGAATTGCAAAAGAAAACGATTATGTATTTGTTATTGCAGGACTCCCTGCTGCATATGAATCCGAGGGATTTGATCGTGAGAGCATGAAAATGCCGGAGTCACACAATGAATTGGTTAAAGAACTTGCAAAAGTTAACGATAATATTGTTGTGTTCCTGTTGGGTGGGTCTCCGATGGAAGTAGTTTGGCAAGATGATGTCAAAGGAATCCTTATGTGCTACCTCGGTGGTGAAACTGTTGGTAAAGCAATTGCCGATTTGATATTAGGCAAGCAAGCGCCCGGAGGCAGGTTAACAGAGAGTTGGCCGTACTCAAGCGATGCAAACCCATCGGCGTCATATTTTCCGGGTTATCAAAGAACAGTAGAGTATCGCGAAAGCATTTTTGTTGGATATCGCTACTATGATACAGCGCAAAAGCCTGTACGCTTCCCATTCGGTTTCGGATTGTCATATACGACATTCGAATATTCAGAACCTAAAGTGGATAAGGCTTCAATAAATGACACAGATGCAGTCCGTCTTTCGGTAGATATAAAAAATACCGGCTCTGTAGCCGGAAGTGAAATTGTGCAACTATATGTTTCGCATAAGAATCCAACAATTTTTAAAGCTGAACATGAGTTAAAAGGCTTTGAAAAAGTATTCTTAAATCCAGGAGAGAGTAAAACAGTTATTTTTACATTAGACAAACGTTCATTTGCATATTACAATACAAAAATATCAGATTGGCATGTAGAAAGTGGAGAGTATGAGTTGCAAGTTGCAGCTTCCAGCCGTGATATTCGTGGAAGTATTATGATTGATGTCAAATCAACTGTAGAAGCAGAGATTCCGGACTATCGTAAATCAGCACCGACCTACTACGATCTAAAGAACGGTATAAGTAATATATCTGACAAACAGTTTGTGGCAATTTTAGGTAGACCTTTACCACTGCGAAAAAGAGAAAAGTTTGAACGGTTTGATGAAAATTCGACACTTAGTGAAATAGAGGCAAAGTGGATTGGTCGTGTGTTTGCGAAGAAATTTAAAGCTCAAGCGCAGGAAAAACTGAGCAATATGTCAGAAGATATTATTGAAATGTTTAACAGAATGTTTGACGATATGCCATTAAGAAGTTTGCGGATGATGGCAGGAGGCGATTTGCCGCCACAACTCTTAGAAGGGCTATTGACTGCGTTAAATGGTCGCCTGATCAAAGGCGTGAGAATGATGAAAAAGAAGTGAAAAATACGCCTAAAATGAACAATACTACATGAAGCATTAACACAAAAGATTCTTCGGGTGATGAAATCCCTCATGATGATAAAATTGCATGTCATTTTGAGCAATACCGAAGAATCTTTTCATGTTTTATTCATATAAAATTAGATAATGTCAACTACTAGGAGGAAAATACAATGTTACAAAGAGTAAAAAAGACGGCATTAATTATAGTCGCGGTGTTTGGAATAGCTGTTGCCGTAAACTTATTTCTTGGTCCACATGCAATTGCTGCCGGCGGGATAACGGGTCTTGCGATTATACTTGACTATATGCTTGGGTTTGATCGCTCTATAACTATATTTGCGGCCAATGGAGCCATTATTGTCGCAGCTTTGATATTTCTTGGAAAAGAAGTGTTTTTCAACACTGTACTAGGAGCACTGCTGCTTCCGGTGGCCATTATGATTATTCCACAGGCAACAGTGGTTGAAGATGTGATGCTGTCGGTGATAGCAGGCAGCATTATCATAGCAATTTCAGCATCACTATTATATGCTAACCACGCATCTACCGGCGGGACAACTCTTCCTCCGCTTATATTAAAAAAATATTTTGGGATTAGTACATCAATTGGACTTTTGATATCGGATGGTATTGTCATATTGATTAGCTTGATTCAATTTGGGTTCGATGCGTTCTTATATGCAGTATTATCAATAGCAATAACTGCAATTGCAATGGGATATATCGAATCCGGCTTACGCAAAAGAAAAATGGTTTATATAATAAGCGACAAATCAGAAGAAATAACCGGTGAAATACAAACAAAGCTTGATAGAGGTGTAACTCTAATTCCGGTTATTGGAGCATACGAGCGAAAGAAAAAGGACATGATAATGGTCACGATGGATTCAAGGAATTACCGTGACCTATTGGATATTGTTAATAAAAATGACAAAAGTGCATTTATGATTACTGAAAATGTATCAGAAGTTCATGGCGAGGGCTTCACCTACAACTCAGGAAGCGTTTAAAATTAGGGTATAGGGTATAGGGGCTAGTTTTCGATTAACAGTGTTGCTAAATACAATATACTACCTCGAAACATGTTGAACAAATAGAATTTGTAATTGCATATGGGGTGAGAGTCTAACCTCTAAACCCTATACCCTGGCGAACGAAGTTCGCTAACCTTCAATATCGGTGTCTGCTGCTACAAACCACCAAATAAAATCTTCGGCGTAAGCGCCATCGTCAGGTTCTCTGAAGTACCCTGTGCCATCGGCGAACAGGTAGTATATTCTTGCGGTGTTGGGAAAGCCTATTGTAAAAGCGTTGGATTCCATATTGAAAATGGGGTGCACCTCTCGTGTATCTGACACCCCATGCATAATCCAAGTATCGTCATTACGTGCTCTTATAAATGAAGTTTCCTGACCATTGTGCTCACCACTAGTCCATAGCACGGTAAGCCATACACCTTCAATTTCATCATTGATTGCAGCTTCAAGTTGTGCATGCAAAGGATAGTCGTCAACGAAAACGACATAATACATTACAAAATCACCTGCAGTAACAATAATGTCGGCAACACCGGGGAAAACACCTGTGATTGTTGCTTCAAGCCCTGCCTGACCGATTTGGTTAATTTCCAGAACATCAGGGTCGCTGCTCTCCCAGCTTATATCATAATCTAATCCATCCGGTAATAGTTGTGCACGCAACGTAATTGTTTCACTAACTCTTGTATGAAATTCGGTTTGTGCACGTCCGCTGTAAAAAAGAACTATTGACGCAATCTCGAGTGGCGTAGCTTGAATGTAATCCGCGTTTATCTCGCCATTTATATCATTAACAATGTAATCTTCGTTATTGTTGCCAATTAATGCATCGCCATCATCACCATTATCTCTTGAATGTAAGAGAAAGAACAGAGCAACGCCAATAACTGCAATGGCAACAACAGCAATCGTAATTATAGTTGCTTTGCGGCTGCTTTCTTTTCTATTCATATGGGGTTCATCATTTGATGCGTTACTACGATTTTGTGTATTAACTCTTTGCGTATTACCATCTGAACTCGTCGGTATTGATGAATGTTGCATATTATCAGGCATTGACAAAGTAACTAAATCATCAGACGTATTGGAAACTTGTGTGTCGCCTGAAAAATGTGCATGCTCACTATATTGGGTTTCATTGTTATGGCGTGTTGTAATAGCGTTAGGCATTAAAGTTATGTCATCTTCTGTAAGAACAGGTGTATTACATCTGCTACAGAAAATATCGGACTTATGCAATTGTGCACCACAATTCATGCAATACATTGTTTTCTCCTAATCATCATCATCCAATCGGCTTACGAGTGCGCTGATGGCTGCATACGAGTTGAAGTTTTCAGGTACTAGCTCATCAGCCGGAATCGTAACACCAATTCTATCATCAATCTCTGCAATAAGGGTAATTATATCAAATGAATCAATGACATTATCATCGATTAATGTTGTGTGAGTTGAATAATCAACATCATCGTGCAACTCTTCCAATATTTCTAGCAAAACACTCATTTAAAAGTTTACATCCTTTCAGTTTTATATTGCTCAAGTAACTTCACTCTATCAATTTTACCACCCGGTGTATGTGGAAGGCTTTTGAGTTGATAGATATTATGTGGTAACATATATCTTGGCAAATTCTTTTTAAGATATGATCTGACTGTAGATTTTATTTTTTTGTTAGAAGCTTCATCCATTGTTTCCGCGGCAACGGATTCGCTTAAAACATAGTATAACACGATATGACTGTTGGTGTCATCAAACACAGCACAAGCAAGACCGATTGCGTCACATCCATTTGCGACCAACTCAACTTCTGCCAGTTCAATTCTATGACCCATATGCTTTATCTGATGGTCGCGACGTGAGATATAGTACAGCTCGCCATTTGAACCTCGACGACCCATGTCGCCTGTTTTATATATTTTATCAGGAAAAGCCGAAAGTGGATTTTGGATAAAAGCTGCCACGGTCTTTTCATCGTCACTAAAATATCCGGGGGATAGGCAAGTTCCGCGAATACAAATTTCACCGGGCTGTCCATCTTCGGGAACTTTGCTATTATCATCGAGTAAAATTATTTCTGTATTGGGAAATGGATGACCAATAGGTATAGATTCATCAGTTTCGTATGTTCGTACAGCTTCATAGAAGCAAGACATACCGGTCGCTTCTGTTGGACCATAGAGATGTATAAAACGTGCATCAGGCAGGGTTTCACGCCATAGATTGTAGTGTTTTATTGGGAAAACTTCACTACCAAATGCTATTGTGTGAAGTGTTTTAGGTGTAGCCGCCTTTAGTGCTCCTAAACCAGCTACAAGGCTAAGAGCCGATGCTACCCAACAGATAGTGTTAATGCCGTTGTCATTTATATACTCAATCAATTTAACAGGGAACATAAATAGCGATTGGGGTATGAGATAAGCAGATGCACCAAACTTGAGAGTGGTATATACTTCCTTCAAGCATGCATCAAGATATAATGGTGACTGATTGCCAAATACTGTGTCTGCACTTACGTCCAGCACCGTAGACAAATTTTCAATATAATCAATAACCGAGCGATGTGTTGCGACAACGCCTTTAGGAACGCCTGTAGAACCGGATGTAAAGACAACGTATAGTGGGTCAGCATCGATTGCGTTTACTCTAACATTTGCAAGTGCAACTTCATCATTCGTATGTTTGCACACTTCACTAAAGTTAATCACTTGGCAAGAAAAGGGGAGTGGGACATCCCATCCGGCAATAATTTCTGACGTGACATCATCGCAGATTATCAATGAAGGGTTGACGGTTTCTAAGATAAGGTGTATGCGAAATGCAGGCATTTCAGAATCGAGGGGGATATAATAGCACCCGCCATATATAACACCGAGAAACGCAGCAATCATCGATGGACTTTTTTGCATAAAGACTGCTATAGGTCGCTTCTTTATACCAGAGTTAGTTATGTAGCTGCCACATGCACGACCAAGCCCGGATAACTCATGAAATGTGAGCTCCGTGCGCCCCGATGTATCTGCACCGGCAAAGGCAACCTTATTCGGATTAGGTATTTCATCTAGTGTTTCTTCTAAATACTCTAAAATATTAATCATAGCCGTGACATTGTACCATATTTAAATCCAAAAACCAATAAAATCCCATTGCAAATGAAATTTCATGATGATATATTATTACTAGCCGCGAGTTTAAAATATCTATCTGGAGGTACTTATGAGTAAACTTTTGGGTACAGTGGTAACAGAGAGGCTGGATGTTAAAACAACGATATTACTATCCTTTGGCTTCTTCGGCTCATCATTAGTGTGGAGCATTTACAATGCATATGTGCCAATACTACTGGCAGGATTTGTCGACAGCTCGTTTTGGATTGGAATGATAATGAGCGTTGACAACTTCTTTGGAGTTATATTTCAGCCGCTCTTCGGGAAATTGAGCGACAACACAAGAACTCGCTACGGGCGACGATTGCCATATTTATTTATATGTATGCCGATTTGCGCTTTGTTGTTCGTCTTTGTTCCATACATGCCAAGCCTCTGGTCTATGATGTTAGTCGTCATACTATTCACATTTACGATGTCAATTTGGCGCACTCCGGCGGTATCTCTTATGCCGGATTTAATACCCGGGAAATTTCAAAGTCAAGCAAACGGCATCGTAAATCTCATGGGTGGAATTGCTGCAATTATTGCATTTGCAGGCGGTGGAGCCTTATATGGGCTTGGTGGAATATCATTACCATTTCTCGTTGGTGCAATACTGTTGATAGGTGCGATGGCGGTAGTATTTTTCTTTGTACGAGAGCCAAAGTTGCCGGATGATATTGAAACTACCGAATCTGATTCTGAGTTTAACGCAATAAAAAACATACGAAAATCAAATGTAAAACTCGATAAGAAAGAAAAGAAAAGTCTAATCCTTATTTTATGCGCAATATTCTTTTGGTTTGCAGGATACAATGCGGTTGAGACATTCTTCAGTTTATACGCGACTACTACAATGGGCGTAACAGCAGGTCAAGCATCAATGATGCTATCGGTATTTGCACTGTTCTTTGTTGGTTTTGCAATTCCGGCAGGAATCATTGGTGCCAAATTCGGTAGACGCAAAACAATTCTTATTGGTCTTGTAGGCATGACAGCTTTGTTTACTCCGCTAATGTTTCAATCAAGCCCGCTTCTCGTTGGCGGACTACTGATGGGTGCCGGTATGTTCTGGTCATGCGTTAATATTAACTCGCTTCCAATGATTGTTAGAATTTCCGGACCTATGAAAGTTGGAGTTTTTATCGGATATTACTACTTATTCTCATTTAGCTCACAGCTTGTGACCACTCCAATATATGGCTTTATACATGATTTAGTAGGCAATTACTACTCGCTGTTTGTATATGCTGCCATAACATTTGTACTTGCCTTTATTTGTCTGTTCTTCGTAAAACATGGTGAAGAAAATTCAGTCAGTAGTTCGGATGATGGCAGTAACAGTGGTGAAAAAGACGAGCCGAACGCATCAGATTTAAATACGAACTGGGGTTGTTCGTACTGTGATTCAGAAAATTCGGGAGATGACTTTGAATGTGGCGGATGTGGTTCAAGGCGGAAAGCACACGACCAATAGACAGTAAGTTTGATTCAAGAATAACATCATGTGAAAGCATGTGTTAAATAGACAGCTGAAATTATGTAGATTCAGCAAGCAATACTAGGAGGTATTCCAATGAAACTGTACAACATCAAATTAGACATTAAAAACAAATCCGAACTTGATCCGGACTTTATTCCATTATTCAAGTTCAACGAGGCGTTTTTGAAAACAGCTAAAAAACCGTTTTCATTTGCCATTGAACGTAACGATAAACAAATATATGTTAAGTCAACATATGTACATGGTGATGAAGAAAATGCCGAGGCAGACTTATACTACCTCGACAGACTGGTTAAGTTTGAACTCTGGCAAAAAGGTGGATTTCGTATATATGTAAAAGGTGATGATTTGCTTATTCAAAAACTGAAGCACACCTATTCACCAGAGGGTTCTCGTGCCTTTGACGCAGAATTTATGGGTAAGATTTATCAGAACGAATTTGAAATAATAAAATGCGATGAACTACCTGAACCATATGAAATTAAGCGTTCTATTGGCGGTCATTTTGAGGGCTGTCGTGTTGGCGTTGACTTTGGTGGAAGTGACTACAAAGTGGCTGCAGTCATCGACGGAGAAGCCGTATATAGTAATGAGACTGTATGGAATCCGAAGGTAACCAGCGATCCGGAGTATCACATTAAAAATGTAACTGCCGCAATGAAAGAAGCAGCAGAGCACCTTCCGCGTGTAGACGCAGTGGGTGTTTCATCTGCCGGTTTGATTGGTAACAATCGAGTATTATTCGCACAGCTATATGGAATGATTCCACAAGAATTCTTTAACACACATGTTAGAGACATTTATGCCAACGCAGCCGGTACATTAGGTGAGAATATACCGTTTGAAGTTGCAAATGATGGAGATGTTGCAGCACTTGCCGGTGCTATTAGTTTAGGGAAGAAAAACATACTTGGACTGGCATTAGGAACAAGCTTTATCGGTGGCTTTGTTGATAGTTCCGGAAATCTTTCAAACTGGATAAGTGAATTAGCATTTGCACCTGTAGATGCATCACCAAAAGCGGCGATGGACGTTTGGACTCGCGATATTGGCGTAGGTGTACAGTATTTTTGTCAAGAAGCAGTTATTAAGCTTGCACCAACAGCGGGAATATCTCTTGATGAATATGACACACCTGCAAAGAAACTAAAAGCTGTGCAGAATTTACTAGATGATGGGCATGAAGGAGCAGCAGCCATATTCAGATCACTAGGTTGCTATCTCGGTCATACAACGCCGTTCTATTATGACAAATATGGAGCTACAAGTTTTCTGCTATTGGGACGTACTGTAAGCGGAAAAGGCGGAGAAATCATGGTAGAGATTGCAAACAAAATATTACGCGAAGAATATCCTGATGTACCGGTCGAAATTTTATTACCGGACGAAAAAACGCGACGATTAGGACAATCCGTCGCAGCAGCAAGCTTACCGGAAGCTTAATTGCACAAAATCGTCCACAGCAGGCAATTTCCATCTATTTTTTCGCTAGAACGGGTCTCATCGCCCTACATACGCGAAAAAATAGCTGAAAACTGCCTGCCATGGACTAATATTAATGCAATTTATTTAACACAGCTCGCGACAAAACCTCCAATGTATTTATTACATTGGGGGTTTCATTTATACTGATGCATAATTCAGTACAACCTAAGACTATTGCATCAGCACCACATCCTAATGACTGTTCTACCACTTTGTTGAGTAATTCATTTACATCTGTTTCTGTGGCATTACCACGCTTTACATCATATATAAGAGACATCAGCTCGGCTTGAAGATCAGCAATGTCTGGTGAGTTATTGCATAAAGCATTAATTCCATGCTTTTCAAATGAAGCTTGAAAAACACGGCTTCTCAGCGATCCGTCCGTTGCCAACAAGCAGATGTTTTTATAACCCTCACTCACTATGAAGCGAGCGGTTTCATCAATCATATTAATAATAGGCACATCAACTGTATTAGAAAGTTCGTCATAGAAAAAATGTGCTGTTGCACATGGAATGGCAATACAAGAAACCCCTGAAGACTCTAGTGTTTTTGCAGCGCAAACTAGAGAATCTAGGGGATTCTCTGAGCTTTGTTTTGTTATAAACGCTGTGCGATCCGGAATTGAGGGTTTGCTGTAAAGTATAATATCTAAGTACTCTTGTTCGCATTTAACCTTTTGTAAACGATGTAGCTTTTCGTAAAAACTGGCAGTTGCTTGTGTCCCCATGCCACCAAGTATTCCCAATAATGGTCTTTTTGTGCTCATATGAAATCCCGTCCGCTCACTATGGGTAGCTTCATCCGCTTTTTCGCTAGTACGGGTCTTATCGCCCTACATACGCGAAAAACCGCAGAAAGCTACCCATAGTGAGTTCTTTGTAATATGGTTTAATCCCAAACAATCTCAGGATATAATTCTGGATCATAGGTATAGTAATTTTGCATATTGTTAATTGCTCGAATTCTTCTTGTAAAATCTGCAGCTTGAGAAGATGTGAAAAGCGCCATATGTGGACCTTGCCCCAAACGAGTCGGGAAAGTATCAAAGTGATGCCAACCTAAATTGTCAGGATTGATAAGATTCCAACGATGAGTTGTCCGTGTACCGGGTATTCTTTCTATGCGCATATTAGGAATCCCTGCACGAGTGAGCATGACTTCGGAGATTGAATAAAAAATGAAACAATTACCGCGACGGTTTCTTAATGCGATATATGCGCCCTCATATGCAGTCTCCGGACCACCTCTGACACTCGCATGTGAAACATTATGTCTGACCCAGAGGTGAATGGCCTTTACCTGTTCTAATTGTGTCATGCCATCACTCAAAATTTGTGAAAGTGCGGCATCAACTCTTTCATGTACATAGTCAATATCAATATCGATAACATGTACTTCAATTTCAATTTCAGTACGATGACCGGAAAAATCGTATACATAGTAGAGTGCATAGTAAATACCGACAGTATGTTGATCGACATTACTACTATCAACATTGACTTCAAGCTCCCTACCAAAATCATCATATGCAGTTACATTAGTAAGATACAGTATGGGAGTACCGACCATTGTGATGAGGGTATCAGTTCCCTCAATGGTTGGTGGAGCTTGATTTAACTCAATATAAAGGGTAGATGAAAAAGTGGCATAGTTTCCGAAAATGTCTTCAATCACAACTTCGACGTTTTGATTTTGCCGAGCAAAGACATCCGGCTCGACGACAAACGCAATTGAAGCGATTGGCGATGCATCAAAAATATCGACTACAAAGTCTTCCGGAGTAACATCTTCACCGATGCGGATATCGTGATTAACAGCTACAGCTGTAGGCGGGGTGGTGTCAGTAACAGTTAATATGACATTAAACCCAGCATGATTCAGATAAAGGTGTAGTATATGTTCGCCGACAGCATATTCTTCAAGGGGCAAAGTTTCATGGGAAAAGCCAACGTCAAAATTAACGCCTGAAGCAACATCTGCATTTGCCACGAAATCAAGTGCATATAGCTCCTGTCCGGGAGTTGCAAATTCATGACTAATACTATTTATTGTTGTAAGAACGTAGAGTGATGCAGTTGTTTCTAAAGAACGCCAACCTCGTGTCAATAACAGCGGTACATTTTGTCGACCTTCAACAGCATTAAATTCATGAGACAAGAAGTCCGCAGACACAAGAGTTGTGTCTGTGTATATGGATAGAAAATCATTAGCACCGACTGTTTCTCCTTCAAGAATGACAATCGGACGAACGTGGTAGTCGAATGTTGCGTACGTAGTCCACCAGTAGTACCAACCTCCGAAGCCGGCGGCTGCAACAACAAGAATTACCAGTAGTGTCACCAACACTTTTGAAGCAGAACTTTTGCGTTTTTGTTGCAAATTTTGTTGCTCGTCAGCAAGATGCCATCCGAGCGAACTTTCATCAGCAAGAGGTTGTTTAGATTTTGTGTTTATTTTATATCTTTGTTTATTATCTTTAGAGCTGCTGCGACTTACTAACTTCATCAAGAATGTACCTTTAAATGTTTATATTTCTATTAAGTACCTATATGAGATACCTATGACGATACCGTCATCAGTTAAAAACTCAAGAACAGTGCGACCTCTGGTAAACGTATACATACCGACTTCATATTCATAATCATCTCCATATACGTCTATTACGGCTTGTATGTTTGCCCCAAGTCGAATTCCACCTTCAGTCGTGCGAATGGAGTCATCAAAAAATGCAACTGTATGGATAAAGTCGCTATCATCGAGGGGGTATGTGTAAATTTGAATGCCGGGATAAGCAAAAATTCTGTCGATGCCGTCAAAAGCGCAACTGGGGGCCTCAAACTCACCGTCAGGATCGCCGAGTGCACTAATAACTTGACTTACATCCTGATTCATTTCGATGAGGACATCTCTAAATATAAATGCAAATGCGTCAGGTGCGTCCGGAGTAGTACCCTCATGAGCGTCAGTATCGTCGATATAATTATATTCCGGTTCGGTTGTTTCAGCTAATTGCTCATTGTCAGAAGCATCATCCGGAACAACATCGACTTCTTGTGTTTCTTCTGTATCTTCTGCAGGAACGTCCACTTCTTCCTCGCCACAAGCTGTTAAAATAAACGTCACAAGTATCATGAGCGCTAATAATAAAACTAATTTTTTCATAAAAATATAACTCCAATCAATGATTTCTAGTAATGTCAACTAATGTCATTCTGCGGGTCGTCGCAGAATCTAGTAAGTATAGATTTCTTGGATTCTGCGACTTCGCGCAGACAAAATTAGGGGTTAGTATCAATGAGAAAAGTGCTAATACGACCCGTACTTGCAATTTCTTCTTGTTGAATTCTTATTAAATTATGATATTGCTCTGCCATTGCATCCCACATAGCTGCAACATCAGGTTCAGAGCGCCTATCAGGTAAATCAAACTTTTCCTGTAAAATTCTTCCGAAATATCGTGACATAAGCTCTGCACCAAAGACATTTAAATGCAGACCTGCATTGAATGAATGAATGTACCAATCCAAACCGATTTCATCTTGATAATTTAAGAAGTTGATATAGAGTAAGTCGTGTTTCTCGGCGAACGCAACAATTTGCTCATCCCATTCGCTGAACCAATATGGAAATAGATTTGGAGCCTTTATAAGCACCAACTCTATATCATGCTCATTTGTTAACTGTACCATGCGTTCCAGATAATAGTACGCCATATCGCTGAACTGAAAATCAACTCGTGGCATTGGTTGGGGTATAAAGCTGACCGGAACAACATCACTTCGAATCATAAAACCATTTATCGAAACCTGTGGATCACGGAAGAAATATCTAAAATCTTCTGAACTCAGATAACGCCAATTATCCTTAAAACGGAAAAACGGAAAAATGTATGAAAGCCAATCTTCGTCTTCGGTACGGGATGTTTGAATTGCTCTAATTTTTGTTGAAGACATACGCATGCCATCTAACGTCAGACGATTATACGGCTCGTATAGAGGCTCACCATATTGCATAGCCATGACGTTGAATACAACAACCTGTGGCATTTGATTTGCATGACGCAGTGTGTCTTCAAGGAGGTAGTACGACTTCCAAACAAGCTGTTGTGGGCTACCTCTGATAAAAGACGTTATCCCAAATTCTTCCCACAATGCGATAGTTGAAAAATTTGCATAAACCTCACAATCTCCAATGAGGATTAAATCTTGATCCATAGTGCTATTGTAGTATTCACGGATCAAGCCGCCCTCAAGAGCAAAAGAAGCATATTTTGGCATCAATAGCCGTTGTAATGAGAAAAATATCAAAACAAATACGACAATTGCAGTTGTGATTTTTATAACACGCAATCGTGTATCCGGATTAGTAAAGATTCTTTTCAATCTTTTACTCCATTCTGTAAATGGTTTTTTGAAGGCACTAACACCTGTCTGACGAGTGTGCGCGTTACTCAGATTCCCCTGCTACGATGCTGATGCCTAAAAATAAATTTTCATCAAACGTGAAGTAATATGCAGCACCGCCATTTCCATAGATTCTTTGCGCGAAATCTTGTGCTTGTGTGCTTGTAAACATGCTGGTTTGATCGCCAAGTGTAAGACCGGTCGGGAAGGGATCGAAATGATGCCATCCGAGATCATCAGGATTTACAAAAACCCAACGGTGCGCTGTTTCTGCATCAGATGTGCGTTCAACAAGCATATTTGGGACACCTGCACGAGTGAGCATTAAGCTAGAAATAGCGGAGTAGATGAAGGAGTCGCCCTGCCTATTCTGGAGAGCGCTATAAGCTCCTGCGAGTACTGATTGTGTTTCAGCATCTGTGGTTGCTCTGGAAAGGTTTTGCCTTACCCAATTATGAATAGCCAAAACTTGATCTGCTTGAGACATATCGTCATTCAGTATTTCCGAGAGTATTTCATCAACTTCCTGATGTAAATTTTCAGGATTGAAATCATGTATATGTACTTCAACTTCATACTCGGTACGTAATCCAGAAGAATCTTCTGCCCAAAGAATCGCAATATACACTCCAACAGTGTTTATATCGACATTAACACTATCAACGTGAACCTCCAACGCTCTACCGAAGTCATCATAGGCAGTAACACCATAATAAAAATTAATCGTTGCGCCGATTTGGGATTCAATAATTTCAGGAACACCTGAGATTACAGGAGGGATTTGATTGAATGTTATTGTTAACTGAGCTGAAGTAAATCCAACATTTCCGTAAATATCCTCAATTGCAATTTGAACTATTTGAGGATTGGGATAGTACATGTCCGGTGGTTCAACAAATGATATTGAATAAATAGGAGAAGCATCGAAAACTTCGACTATGAAATCTTCTGCCATAACTTCTTGACCAACCGTAATAGAGAGATCTTCAGTAATTGCAGTAGGAGGGGTTGTATCAACAACTCTTAAAACAGCTTCAAAAGGTACAGAATTTAATGCAAGATGCAATACAAAGTCGCCTGTTGAATATTCTTGAAGTGGCAATGGCTCTTCAAGAAAATAAATGTCAAATTGAGCCCTGGACGCTACTTCAGGGTTGGCTATAAAATCAATAGGTCTAATCGTGCCTTCTTCGGCAAGCTCATGTACTACATACTCGACAGGGGTTAAAATATATAATGGAGCGGAGGTTTCGAGAGTACGCATTCCAAATGTTAACTTCAAAGGAACAAATTGCATTCCCACATTTAGATCGATGTTGTAATTATAAAATTCTACTGTAATTTCGTTTGAATCATAATTATTATCCATAAAGTCAATGGGATTAACATCTTGTCCTTCTAAAATTACAACAGGTTGAACGGCATAGTCAAAGGTCGCATGAGTTGTCCACCACCAATACCAACCTCCATATGCTGCAGCGGATACCGCAGCTACTATGAAGAGGACTAAAAACACAATCTTGACAACGCGTCCGGCACCTCCGGGAACTTCAACGGGAGGTACTGATGGTTGTAGTGATTCATCTAACGATTCAAATCCAATTTGCCCGGGAACATGTTCGGATGGTCGGATTACACTATTAATCGCCTCTAGCTGTCTTGCGCTAAGTGATGATTCCGGATATATGAGCTTATCTGTAACTTGAGGTTGCGAAGATGTATGCTCTTCTTCGGTTGGTAATGTATTTTCTGAAAAATAGTCAGCAGGATTTGTTGCATTTTGTTGCAAATGCTTGCCTGCTTGATTGTGTGTGTCCTCATATTCAATTGTTTTATCAACCATAGGTGCGTTTTCAGTGCTAGGCTTTTTTATCCGTGATCCGCTCTTACTAATAAACTTCATTGGATTAATGACTTCCTTTGTGTTTAATTTTGCAGCCAATATTGTACCATGTTTGTCAGCTTGATGCAAGTAATGGCAAGGTTTTGAAAAGTGTATTTGGAAGTCATACCTGTATTATACAGGTGACTAAAACATGTTGTATATGAATTGGCGAGCATCAAAACCGTGCCCGTAAGCACCTAATACCAAAGTCATAAACAAAATCAAACCGACAACAGCATAGCGTACCGGCCATTTGAATGTATCTAACTTATCACGATAGTCAATTTCTCCACGTCCAAGCCAGCTTACCCAGAATACAACCATAAGACCGACTCCGGCAGCAATATAATCAATAAATGGTAACGTCAACGTACTAACACCATATTGTAGGAATTGCTGAAGGCTAAAGTTTGTGATTACACTGAGCATCAGATTGAATGTAATGCCTACAGTTTCGTAAATATCGAAAGAACGTATCATATTCATTAACCAGAAAGTACGGAAAATCATAAAAGCCTGATAAACGCGTTTGCTGGTGAGGCTTGAAAAACGCTTATTGTAGCGTGCATATAATGGCGCAAGCTCCAGTGAAACCATGATAACAATGCCATTGGCAAGACCCCATATTATGAAATTCCAAGTTGCACCGTGCCAAAGACCTGTCAGAAACCATACCCAAATAAGTGTTATGTGGACAGGAAGACGTTTTGCAATTTCGTCACCCAGAAAACGCTTTGCAGACTTTGAAAATTTTAGCATTCGCTTGCTTGCAGCCATCGTATAGAATACATAGTCGCGAAACCAATGGTACATGGTCATGTGCCAACGCTGCCAGTATTCTTGTATTGATTTTGAATAAAATGGTCTGTTGAAGTTTTCAGGTAGACGGATTCCAAAGAGTTCAGCAACACCAATTGTTATATCAATACCACCTGTGAAATCACAGAACAGGATAATTGCATATAGAGCTATGCTTAACAGATAGTAGATACCTTGATACTCTTCCGGATATGATGTAAGCACAACCAAAGCGGGCCAGAGTCTGTCGGCAACGACCAATTTTTTGAAAAATCCCCAAAGAATACGGTTTGCACCACGTGCCATATTGACACGGGTTATTGGATTACCGCTATATAATGTTTTTGAAAGCTCTCCAAAACGGCTTAAGGGACCCTGTACGACCTGCGGGAAAAAAGAGACAAACAAGGCCAGTCTTAGAGGGTTGGCTTGTATTTCTGCTTTTTCACGATAAACGTCAACAACATAGCCTACTGTTTGGAATGTGTAAAATGAAATACCCATAGGCAACGCGAGTCCTAAAAGTCCAAACTGTCGAGCGTATCCGAGCAGACCCATTGTGTTATTTATATTTGAGATGACAAAATCAGTATACTTGACTACTGCCAGTATACCTAAAATTAATACAAGACAAACGGCCGTCCAAGCTTTGGCGACTTTTTTTGATTTTTCACGAATTGCGCGCTTTTCAACTTTCTCAACAGCTAAGGCAATTTCAGCATCTCTCTTTATTCGAAGACGCTTAATAATTGATGTGCAAATATAGGTTATTACGATGGTAGAGCATATATATAGCAGAAAGAATGGACCTGCAAAACTATAAAATACCATTGAGCCGACAAGCAGGACGAACCAACGATATTTCTTTGATGTTAAGCTGTAGACAACCAGAAGTGCGCCTAAAAATAAAAGAAAATTAAACGATGTGAAAAGCATACGAGGAATTCCTTACATTATTAATTACTTCGATAATGGGTGACAATCTGTCGAATAATTATGACATACTCCAAATACACAAGTCAAGCAGATTAATATTATTTTATACGTTGTAGCCACAAATCTAATGCATTTTTATACGTGGATTTAGTATTACTCTTGAACATTGTGTATATTTGAGGTATAATTTATACTAATAAATTGCATAAAAAAGCATATCAATTTGTAGATGCGAATGGATGAATATTCGACGGAGGGTATGTGATGAAAAAGAATGCAATCGTGGTATTTAAACGCATTGTAATTACACTAATCGCTGTGCTCTCGCTTCATACGCTATCCGGATGTTACTACTCTACATATATGCAGGAATATGCGGATGAAAGTGTCTATTATGTACAACATGTATTGACCGAAGAACAGATGCGATGGATACTGTTTTGGGAAATACTTCTTGTCATTCTGTTAATTGTAGTGATAGCTCTTTCAATTGTGTTGTTTATTAGATATCGCAAAACGGAAAAGCGTGCTATACAGGAAAGTGTAAGAGCAAGTACGCTTAAAAAGGAGAATGAAGCACTTGGTCGTCTAAGTACGATGAAAACAATATTTTTCCAAGATATGAGCCATGACTTTAAAACACCGTTGACAGTTATATCGACGAGTGTATTAAATGCAATGGATGTACTTGACTATGAAATGGACAAAGACGAGCTGAGGGAAAGCTTGACTATTGCACAAAGTGAAGTTATGAGATTGTCACGAATAGTTGACAATGCTCTTACACATGCAGCAGTTCATGATAATCATTACGACAAAGTATCTATAGATTTGTCGCAGCTATTACATAGGGTATCTGAAACATATACTGCGTTCTTAGAAAGACGTGAAAATTCTCTTACAATCTCAATTTCTGAGGAGCTACCACGTGTATATGGAAATGCAGACACACTATTTAATGTTTTTTCAAATTTAATTGCAAACTCCAATCAACATACAAAAAATGGAGAAGTAACAGTTCATGCACGAGCAGAACAAGAAGCTGCAGAGAGAGCGGATGACAAGAGGTTTGTTGTTGTGACTGTAAGTGATAATGGCACAGGAATTAAGTCTGAAATATTAGCAAACATATTCGAGCGTGGAGTGACTGAAGCGGGAACCGGATTAGGTCTACCGATATGTAAAACAGCAATTGAAGAACACGGCGGTACAATCATGGTTGAAAGTGAAGAGGGCAAAGGCACAAGCGTAACATTAACGATTCCAATTTGCAGTCAGTGAAGAGAGGGTTATGAGCGAGCTAGCTCAGTTATGACCGAATGAGTGAAGACTACCGGGTGAAAGGTATGGTCACATATATGAATACAAATAGTGGCTATTTACTGCTGGTTGAAGACGAACCTGCAGTACAGCTCAACAATAAGAAGATATTACAGCGTCGTGGATATAATGTAAAACAAGCGTTCACGCTTGCGGAAGCTCGTGCACTTATAGAAGATGAGCACCCAAAATGCATAATTCTCGATCTTCAATTACCAGATGGACACGGGCTTCAATTTTTGGAAGAATTGAGAAGCACTACGAATATTCCTGTGTTAATTCTGACTGCACTTGGAACAACAAATGATATAATACGTGGATTTGAAACAGGTGGAGACGATTATTTGACCAAGCCATATGATTTATCTGTTTTTCTACTACGTGTTGAAACATTACTGCGTTCAGCTGCATTTATTCCGGAGACATTGGAGTATGAAAAAATAAAACTTTATCCGACTGCAGGCAGAGTTGTAGTAGATGGTGTTGATGTAGTACTGTCGCAAAAAGAGTATTCTATATTGCAATTGTTTGTGCAAAGACCGGACAAGATAATGACTGCTGAATATGTATATGAAAAAGTATGGGGTCAGCAAATGCTCGAAAACGACAACTCATTAAAAGTAGCAATGTCAAAATTGAGAACGAAGCTTGCAGATGTCGGCTATGCAGTAACAGCCTCAAGAGGCGAAGGCTATTATTTGGAACGCCTAAAGTAGTCTGACGAACATGCAAAAAAGTCTCGTGACGGCACAACGAGGAGCGGCGGTTGCGAAGTGAAGAAAGTTAGTATAAATAGAGCGTAATTTCAATACGGGAGGATGAGAATCCTCCTTTTTCTATTCTGTTTTTTTGGCTTGAGCTGCAATGACGATGTAATACTAAACACTGATTAAACAGTAGATAAGATTTGTGCGGATATTTTTTGCCCAGGTGTTGCGGCAAAACTGAAGGAATGTCACTGACCTTTCAAGGTTTTGACGCGGCGCATGGCGAAAAATATACCGCAAATATGTCTACTGGTTAGTTGGTGTTTAGTATAAGATAAGGTTAACTTTTAGACACCTTCGCACATGTTTATTTTTAGTGTGCTATTCTACACTTAGAAAAAACATCGGAGAGGAGGAACTGTGATGAAAAGCAAGCACAATCGACTGCATAATAACATGTCAAGCGGATATACAAATGACATATACATTGCAGGTCCTCTTAACCTAAATAGAGCAACAAAGCAAGCAGATACAGCGATGGGAACACATATAGAACTTAAACCAAAAGATTTTGAAGCACTAGACTTATTAGCAACAAACTTAGGTAAATACATTAGTTTCGATGCACTATACAATGCAGCGTGGGGGACATCAAAAGAAACAGCGAATTTCAATTACGCAAAAGCATCGCTCAACACAATGATCTTTCAAATAAACACAACAGGCAATAAATTTATGCAAATTGAAAGCGATCATGATGATAACTATAAACTGGTAACACATTGGGGCAACTCATGGAAGAATAGAAACAGCACAGTACAATATGAGACAAGTATATCCGAGTACTATACGGACAACATACAAAACACAATTGGACAAAGAAAAGAAGATAGAAAACGCAGATTCATATACAAAACATTGTTATCAGGAGCGGGCGCAATTGCAGTAGCAGTAATAGTAGCACTAATATTATACATAGCAGGTGTTATATCCCTAGGAGCGACCGAGCCTTTATATATAGATGTGGAAGATCCAGGTGTACCATTAGCAAATCCAATTCTACATGATTAAGAAGAGTAAATGATGTAAAGAGAGCCTAGACGAAGCAGTAAATCAAAATAATTATGAAAGAAGGCGTGGGTCATGAAAAAGCTAATCAATAAATCCCTAAGAGCATATGTGGCGTTCACCTTGACGATACTAATGCTTATTGCATTGATACCAATGAATGCAATCGCAATATCAGATGAAGAGTTCGAAGAAGTTACAAAAACAGATGCAATAGTAGGAGAGCCAGAAACCGAAGAAACGCAGTCGGGTGAAGCTGAAACCTTTACAGTTATATTTAAAAATGATGGTGATGAATACGCAAAAATAGCAGTTGAAGAAAATGGAATAGTTTCAAAACCAATAATTGATCCATACAAAGAAAAACTCAACTTCAAAGGATGGTATGATGAGTCCGGTAATGCATTTGATTTTGAGAACAGTGTAATAAGTGAAAATATTGTGTTGAATGCAAGATATTATGCAGTTGTTAACATCATCGTACTTGGTGCCGTAGTTGATACAATATACGTTGATGAAGGTCAGCTAGTTCCCGAACTAACAATTCCTGACGAAGTGGGATACGACTTTATAACATGGAATTCAAATAATGAGCCTTATAACTTCGAGAACCCAGTGTCAGGAAATCTAACTATAATAGCACAAGTCAAGAAACAAGTTGGAGAAGTTGAAAATCAAGATACAATATTTTACAAGTATGTGAATGAAAATAAACTTATAAGCGCAGATTTAAGTTTAATTGAAAAAGAAAATAAAGTATTTAATAAAACTGGGGTTGAATGTGGCTATTGTAATAAAGAAGTAACTTTTGGTTGGAATACACTAGAAAACATTTGGTTCAGCCATTATGGCAATGGAGGCTTTGCATTTTTTGAATTTATATGTAATGAATGCGGAGAAAGAACACTACTCTATTCAAGTGCGAATACTCCAACTTTGAACATTGATGGCACAATGGGTTCAGCTAATATGATGAGTCTTGAAATACACACTGCTACAATAATAGAGTATAAGAATACTGTACAGTTTTTACCAGGTGCTTACGGAACATTAAGCGATGATACAGTATATAATGTACCGAAGGGGACAAAATGGAATGATGGCTGGGTTCCTATCGTCACACCTAGCTCAACATATACACATATTGGATGGGTCGAGAAAAATGGTTACGAGTGCGGTGTTAACGGACCTTTCCTAGACCCTGTTGATAGAAATATGGAATATACTGCTAGGTACACAGATAAATCGGTAATCATAATTTATCCTAACAACGCAAGTAAAGTTTTTAACGGTACAGATCAATCCTCTGACGCGGGCTATAGTGGTGGATTGAGTGGTTATACCATCAAAGGTTATGTTGAAATTATAGGAACTGCAAGAAATGTCAACGAACCTGGAGAATTAAGTATCGGTGATGTAAGTAACCTTAGAATCTACAAAGGCACTGAGGATGTTACAGACAAATTTGTAATCGATACAAGCATTACAGCAACAATAAACATTACTCCTGCACCTGTAATAATCAAAGTAGACCCAATAGAAATATATGAAGACGAATTTGAATCTATTCTAGAACTTGAACTTACCGGTACAGTATCAGGTTTAATTGAAGGCGAAGAACTCAACTTCGAATATTATCTCAAAGGTGAAACAACACTAAGTGCAAGAGTATTAAAAGAAAACCCAAACTATGAAGTCACAATTATTGATGCAGAGCTAACAATCAAAGATACTCCAATATTCACAGTAACATATTTACCTGGAAAACACGGTGCATTTTTAGAAGATGTGCACACAGGTATACCTAGAGGCTCAGAGACACCTGTGTATGACAATGGAAGTGGAAATCCTGACAGTGGAACTCCTAAAGGCGAACCTGGGTGGACATTCAACGGTTGGTATCCAGAAGTGGAAGAAAAAGTTGATGAAAATGCGACATATACAGCTCAATGGAGAGCAAATACTAATACAGCATATACAGTCCGTTACATGTTGGACGACGGCGAAACAGTATTATCGGAGTCAACAATGCATGGTACAACCGGAGCATATGTAAGCATTCCAAGAAAATTCATTCCAGGTTATACCTTTGACAGAGGCAACGAATCCAACATCTTGAGCGGCAATATCCTCGGTGACGGT